>LM995447.1:2207500-2229578 GCA_000953215.1 [Clostridium] cellulosi | reverse complement strand
GCTCTTAAACCTCCGAACATTTAATTTGTTTTATACATTGTTAAAAACTCTGTTGAAAATGTTGAAAACTTGTTCAAAGCATGGGGAAATGCTGTTAATACATATTTGTTGATATAAAAAAAACAGAAAATTCGTCAAAAAAAACACCGCACCCGGATATTAGGCTGCAGGATTCAACAGAAGAAAAAGATAACTTTGAGTTAAATGCTTAATTAATTGTACGAAATGTTAATGAAGTGAAGAGAAAAATAAATAATTTGAGCATAGTAGGGCAGTATCTTAGATACACAATAATATAATATCACAATTAAATTTTTATATCAACAGAATTCAACAGGCATAGTTTATACTTATATAAAATATTAAGTATAAATGAGCGTGAAAATGAAAATAAATATATAGGAAAAAATATGTTTAAAGACTAAAAAATCCAAGCCGTTAATAAGTTCAAATGTATTATCGGCTTGGAAAAAGTAAAATTGAGATGAGATATGTTTTTTCCCGGGGTAAAGGCTTATCATTAATCACCGGATATGATTCAAAATATTGTTGACACAGATAAAATAGTTATTATATAATATTTGAGTAATATGTCTATCTGTCAATTACTCATTTTTTAACATTATTTTTATTTCTTTTATTCGGGATGTAATTGACAATCGCTTCACAAAGGGGGTTTTCGGATTGAAAAGAACATACCAACCTAAAAAGATTCATAGAAAAAGAGAACACGGTTTCCGCAAAAGAATGGCCACGAGAAACGGACGTAAGGTTCTTGCACGCCGCAGGGCCAAGGGTAGGAAACGTTTAACCTACTGATTCTAAGGCCACTGAAAGTGGTCTTTTTGTTTACCGGTGAGCAAAAAGTGTTTGAAATCTTCATCGTAAAACGGTGGAGGTTTCAAACATTATGAATCAGCAATGGAGGAAATTATTAATACGGTTTCTATAAAGAATGATTACGAGTTCAAGCGGATTTATAAAAAGGGACGTTCATTTGTTAACGCTTCATTAGTTGTATATATATTAAAGAATAACCTGCCATATAATCGTGTTGGCATAACGACTTCCCGAAAAATCGGAAACGCTGTCAGCCGAAACAGGGCGCGGCGCGTAATAAGGGAAGCTTACCGGCAAATAGAAAATGAGTTGTCTTTGGGATACGATTTCATTTTTGTGGCGCGGACACGCACCTGTACGATAAAGATGCAGCATTTGGCCAGCATTATGAGAGACATAATGTGTTCCGCAGATGTGATTAAAAAATAATTGCTTTGATTTATGAAGAAAATAATAATTTTACTTATAAATTTATATAAAAAATATATTTCACCGTTTACACCGCCCCATTGCAGATATTATCCGACTTGTTCGTCATATGCGGTTGAGGCAATTTCGAGATTTGGAGTGTTAAGGGGCGGAATTCTCGCAGTAAAGAGAATATTAAGATGCAATAGGTTTTTTAAAGGCGGTTTTGACCCCGTTCCGCAAACCTATCCCTCGAAAAGATTCAGGTGAAATGTCCGAAATCACGGAGGAAATTAAATGAATATATTTTCTGCATTAATAAATGCTTTTAATGCAATCATATGCTACCCTCTTGGTGCAATCCTAAAACTTTTCTTCACATTCATCCCCAATTACGCGGTATTGCTTATCCTGTTTACTATATTGACCCGTATAGCACTTTTCCCGCTGGCTGTTAAGCAGCAGAAATCTTCGGCCGAGATGCTGAGAATGAGGCCGAAGATGGAAAGATTGCAGAAAAAGTATGCAAAAGACAGGCAAAAACTTCAGGAAGAGATGTCAAAGCTGTATCAGGAGGAAGGCTATAACCCCCTTGCAGGCTGTCTTCCTGCGCTGGTCCAGATCCCTATCCTGTACGGTTTGTATAATGTTGTATATAACCCGCTGACATATATAATGTGGTATCCGCAGAGTGTTGTTGACAAAATGAAAGGCATTTTAATGCCATTTATTACCAAAGATTTTGGCAGCAACATTCACTCCACAGACCCCAAAATCCAGATTTATATGGCCAAGGAAATGGGAAGACATATGGACAAGCTCGGTTTCCTTGGCAATGCTAAATCAATTGATTTTAATTTCTTAGGCATTGACCTTTCTGAAAATCCAAAGTTTGCGCTGACAGCGCTTGTTGCAATTCCAATCCTGTGCTATATAACGCAGGCGCTTTCGTCTTGGCTGAGTTTCAAAATGACAAGTAAAATGCAAGAGGGCCAGCCGGGCAGCAGCATGAATAAATTTATCTTTCCGTTTGTGTTGCCTATCTGGTCCGCATGGCTGTCAACTTTGATGCCGGCTGCTGTAGGTTTCTACTGGGTTATCACAAACCTTTTCATTATAATTCAAGTATTGATACTTCAAAAATTCTACAGTCTTGACAAACTCGTCAAACAGTCGGAAATTAGAGCTGAGCAGCGGCGACAGGCCATTGCGAACGGAACATTAAAGCTAACCCGTTGGCAGAAGATGGCCCAGAAGGCCTTAGAAATGCAGAAAATGCAAGCGGCTGAAACAAACAATTCAAAGCCTCAACCGGCGCAGAAAAAGGATGAAGAACAGCCCAAGCAGCAGGTGAAACTTAATTCCAAGGGTCAGAAGAGCAGAAGCCAAATAAAAGAAGAGCAGAGAAGACGTTTGGCTAAATCGAGACAGATGAGAGAAGAGCAAAAATAACGCAAGTGGTCAATTTCTGAAAGTGAAGACGTGGTTTGATCTTCACTTTAAATATCGGGGGTGCCATAATTGAAACGTGAAGTCGTTGCCACCGGAAAAACGGTAGAAGAAGCAATACAATCAGCTTGTAAAATGCTTAACGCTGACAGGGATAATGTTGATGTAGAAATTCTTGAATTGCCGTCAAAAAGGCTGCTCGGACTGCTTGGAGCTTCTGATGCAAAGGTAAAGGTAACTGTCAAGGAAACAGTTGAAGAGAGAGCTAAGAACTATCTCATGGAGATTCTCAGTAAAATGAATCTTCCTAACGTGACAATAGAAACAAAGGAAACTGACGGTGGTATTCTTTTTGATCTCAAAGGTGAAGGGCTTGGCGTAATAATTGGACACAGGGGAGAAACCCTGGACGCTATACAGTATCTAACCTCGCTCGTCGCTAACCGCGGAGAAGATGAATATAAGAGAATTACCATCGACACAGGCAATTACCGTGAGAAAAGAGAAAAAACGCTAACTTCACTGGCACGCCGCATCGCCCAGAATGCGGTTAAAACCCGACGCAGTACAACACTTGAACCAATGAATCCATACGAAAGACGTATTATCCATACGGCTGTTCAGGAGGTTAAAGGGGCAGCGTCATGGTCTATCGGCGAGGATCCGAACAGACGTGTAGTAATAGGAACTGAAGGCGGCCAAAAGAATTGGAGAGGCCCGCGTCAACACTGATAATTATATCGCAACGTGCTATAATATACTTATTAAAAATCCGGGGGCTTGAAACCCCCGGATTTGTGTTAGATTTAAGGGGATAAAAATGAGCGAAACAATTGCCGCAATATCAACAGCACTTTATCCAGCCGGAATTGGTGTCGTCAGGTTATCGGGAGATGACGCCTTTTTGATTGCGGATAAGATTTGGCGGTCCAACAGCGGAAAAAAATTAATGGATATGCCGGCAAACACAGCCGCTGTCGGGATTGTTCATGACGAGGAAACGGATATCGACGAATGTGTTGCACTGGTTTTCAAAGAGCCACACAGCTTTACCGGCGAAAATGTCGTTGAACTGTCATGCCACGGCGGCGTTTATATATTAAGACGGGTTTTGGAAGCGGCGATAAAATCTGGTGCAAGACCGGCCGGGCCCGGCGAATTTACCAAAAGGGCCTTCCTTAATGGGAAAATGGATTTGACAGAAGCGGAAGCAGTGATGGATCTTATCAGTGCTCAGGGAGAGACCGCGGCACGGGCTGCGCTTTCACAGCACAAGGGTGCACTTTTCAAGGAAATCGAAAAGGTGAAGAAAAGCCTCATAGAATTGTCCGCGGATATCACTGCTTGGGTAGATTTTCCCGATGAGGACGTGCCATCTCTCGAACCCCAGACACTTATAAACACACTAAGTGACGTAAAAAACGAGCTTGAAAAGCTGCGTGATAACTACAGCCGCGGAAGGATCATCAAAGAGGGCGTTGAAACAGTAATCATAGGGCGGCCGAATGTAGGGAAGTCAACGCTGATGAACGCCATATCCGGTTATGAAAAAAGTATAGTGACGGAGATTCCCGGAACAACCAGAGATGTTGTAGAGGACAGCGTTGCTTTTGCCGGCGTCGTTTTGAAACTGTGGGATACGGCGGGAATTAGGGAAACCGATGATCCGGTTGAAAGTATCGGAGTCAAACGGGCTAAAGAAAAATTGGATGATGCCCAATTAATACTCGCGGTTTTTGACGGTTCAAAGGAACTGACAGATGATGATAAAAAAATCATTGAGCAAACATCAGGCAGGAATGTAATCGCTGTTGTAAACAAGTGTGATCTGCCCTTAAAAATTAACAAATCGTATATAGAGAATAGAATTAAACCCGTAGTTTATATTTCAGCGGGAAAACAAGAGGGAATAGAGAAACTCGAAGAGAAGATAAAAGAGATTATCGGGACTTCATCATTTGATCCAAGCGCCGCATATCTTGCAAACCTGCGGCAGTTGGAGTGCGTCAAGCGGGCAGATGAAGCAATCAATATGGCTATTGATACGGTGGAAAAAGGTTTTACCCTTGATGCTGTCACCGTTTTCATCGACGACGCGTTAAACGCCATATTTGAGCTTACCGGAGAAAGGGCATCTGATTCAGTTATCGACAGGGTTTTCAGCAAATTCTGTATAGGAAAATAAAGATTATACAAATAGTATTAATAAATCTACAGTAAACGAACAGCAATGCGTTAAACCGGAAGGAACGTGGAACAGTGGAATATTATGCTGGAAGTTACGACGTCGCCGTCATAGGCGCGGGACACGCTGGCATTGAAGCGGCGCTTGCGGCGGCAAGACTGAACTGCAAAACAATAATATTTACAATGAATCTTGACGCTATTGGCAATATGCCCTGCAACCCGTCAATAGGGGGGACAGGCAAAGGGCATTTAGTCAGAGAAATTGACGCATTAGGCGGCGAGATGGGAAAGGCTGCGGACAAAACCTGTATTCAAAGCCGCATGCTCAACCGAGGAAAAGGCCCCGCCGTCCATTCCCTCAGGGTTCAGAGCGACAGAAGAAAATACCATGATTATATGAAACATACGCTGGAGACTCAGAAGGGTCTCGATTTAAAGCAGGCAGAAATTGTCGAAATCAGAGCGAAAGACGGCAAGGTGAGTCAAATTGTCACACGGCTGGGCGCGGTTTATGATGTAAAGGCAGTGGTAATAGCCACCGGCACATACCTTGAGGGGCGTATTCATATCGGCGAAGTAAATTATGAGGGAGGGCCAGACGGCATGTTTGCCGCAAAGGGCCTTTCAGATTCCCTTCGGGCGCTGGGGCTGGAACTGATGCGGTTTAAGACCGGAACGCCACCAAGGGTAAACAAAAACAGCGTAGATTTCTCCTGCCTTGAAGAACAGCCCGGGGATGAACCGATTGTACCGTTCTCTTTTGATACGGACGAAAAGCTGACAAACAAGGTCGTCTGCCATATAGCCTATACAAATGAGGAAACCCATAGAATTATAAGAGAAAATCTCCACAGGTCGCCGATTTACGGCGGGCGCATAGAAGGTATCGGGCCAAGATACTGCCCGAGCATTGAGGACAAAGTCGTGCGTTTTTCTGATAAAAAAAGACATCAATTTTTCATTGAACCGATGGGGCTTGATACGGACGAGATGTATCTGCAGGGGCTTTCGTCTTCGCTGCCTGAGGAGGTGCAGGAAAAATTTCTGCACACAATCCGCGGTTTTGAAAACCTGAAGATTATGAGAACCGCTTATGCGATAGAATATGACTGCATTAATCCCCTTGAACTCAAGCCAACGCTGGAAACTAAAAAGATTTCTGGACTTTATGGGGCTGGGCAGTTTAACGGAACCTCTGGATATGAGGAGGCGGCGGCCCAGGGGCTTGTCGCCGGTATCAACGCAGCACTGAAGGTATTGGGGCGCGATCCGCTGGTACTCACCAGGGCAAATTCATATATAGGGACACTTATCGACGATCTGGTTACAAAAGGTACAAAAGAACCATACCGCATGATGACTTCGCGCTCGGAATACAGGCTTGTGTTAAGGCAAGATAATGCCGACGCGAGGCTGACGCCGATAGGGCATGAAATAGGGCTTATCTCAGAGGAGCGTTATGCCCGTTTTCTCAAAAAGCAGAAGATGATTGAAGAGGAGAGGGCAAGGGTTGAGAATGTCACCATTCCCCCTTCTGATGAGCTCAACGCCTTGCTGGTAAAAAAAGGGACGGCGCCGGTTAAAACAGGAATAAAGATTTCAGAGCTGCTGAAGCGTCCGCAGATTTCCTATGAAGACCTTGCGCCTTTTGATGTAGACAGGAAGCCGCTGCCGCAGGCAGTAACTGAACAGGTTGAGATTTCTATTAAATATGAAGGCTATATAAAACGCGAGATGGCCAAGATAAACGAGATGAAGAGACTGGAGCAAAAGAAGCTGCCGAAAGATATAGATTATTCAAAAGTAAAAGGACTCCGCATAGAGGCCCAGGAGAAGCTTAACAAGGTTCGCCCAGAGAACATCGGGCAGGCTTCAAGGATATCAGGGGTAAACCCAGCGGATATTTCAGTATTGTTAATATATCTTGAACAGAACAAGTAATTGTTTCACATGAAACAAGGAGGCCGGACATTGGATATTTTAAAAGAAAAACTAATCTCGGGCGCGAAGGCGCTGGGGATTGAGCTTGATGAGGCAGCGCTTCAAAAGTTTGAGGCCTTTACCGGTGAGCTGCTGGAATGGAATAAGGTTATGAACCTGACGGCAATTACTGAACCGGAACAGATAGCGGTTAAACATTATGTGGACAGCCTTTCTCTTTTAAAATACGCGGATATAAAAAAAGACGCAAAAATAGCTGACGTTGGCTGCGGCGCCGGTTTTCCCGGTGTACCTGTAAAGATTGTACGGGAAGATATCTCACTTTATTGCATAGACAGCCTCGGAAAGAGAATTAAATTTCTTGAAAACGTAAAAGAAAAGCTGAATTTTCAGCAGTTCGAGTGTCTGCACTCAAGGGCGGAAGACGCAGGCAGACAGCCTCAATTGCGTGGAAGTTTCGATTATGTTTTTGCCAGAGCTGTCGCGAAACTGCGTGTTCTCGCAGAATACTGCATACCACTCCTTAAAACGGGAGGAGCGTTTATCGCCATGAAAGCAGGCGATGTAGAAGAGGAAATCAGCGAAGCGAAAAACGCAATAAAAACGCTGGGGGGAAAGATTGAGTCTGTAAGCGAATATACACTGCCCGGCACGGATATCGCCCGCACAATAATTGTAATAAGCAAGATTGCTGATACGCCGGCGAAATATCCGCGGCCGTCTGCAAAGATAGCGAAAGCCCCGTTGTGACGGAAAAGTTTTAAACAGAAAGATAAAAACATGTTGAAAACCTTAAAAGTCTTCGCGTCGAAAAAGAAAAGAATTAGTCGTACGAAAAAACTGGAAAAATTATCCTGTTTGTGATATTATAGAAGCATAGATTAAAATGCAGGACGTCACAAATGGGGTGCTTATATGAGTTGGCTGAATAAAGACAGGAAAATGAGCAGTTGCCGCGTTATTCAGGTATCTGTTGCTTCGATACTGCCTAACCCTCAGCAGCCGCGGCATACCTTTGATACCGACTCGCTGTTGTCTTTGGCGCAAAGTATCAGGCGCAACGGGATACTACAGCCCCTGACAGTTCGTGAGAAAGAAAACGGCGAGTACGAACTTGTTGCAGGTGAACGCAGGTTAAGGGCCGCGATTATGGCCGGTTATACATCCGTTCCTTGTATCGCTGTCAATCTCGACGACACTCAGTCTGCGGTAATGAGCCTTATTGAAAACCTGCAGCGGGAGGATCTAAACTTTTTTGATGAGGCGGCTGGCATAGCAGCGCTTATAGAGCAGTGCGGGCTGACACAAGAGGAAGTGGCAGACAGGCTCGGAAAGGCCCAGTCCACAATAGCAAATAAGCTGCGGCTTCTACGGCTAAGCAGCTCGGAACAGGAAACGATTATGAGGCTCGGGCTTACAGAGAGGCACGCGCGAGCACTTTTGAAACTAAACTCGCAGCAGCGCGAGATCGCCCTTTCTGAGATAGAAAAGCATAACTATAATGTAGAGGAAACCGAAAGACTGGTTGAAGCCATTAAAAATCCCCGTGAGCCTGTCAATGAAGGAAAACGGCTGTCGGTTATAAAAGACATACGGATATTCTTTAATACTATCAATAACGCGATTGACCTTATGAGGCGTTCTGGCATAAACGCTGTTGCGAAGAAGCAGGAATTCGACGATTATTATGAATATACGGTGAGAATCCCCAAAACAGAAAAACAGCTTGAAAAGCTTGCGTAATAATACAGCAAAAGCGGCCGCTTAATTTTAAGCGGCCGCTTTTGTTTCACATGAAACATTTATATCTGGATTGAGTCCTATTAATTTATAAATTGTCTAATTATGAAGGGTTTTCCTTTAAATAATCCGCATGTTGTGCTATAATCAAAATATAGTACAAAAAATGCGGGAGGACTGAAATTGGGCAAGGTCATTGCAATCGCGAACCAAAAGGGCGGCGTCGGGAAAACCACGACTTCAGTTAATCTATGTGCCGCACTTGGTGAGAACAATAAAAAGACACTCCTTGTCGATATAGACCCGCAGGGCAATGCGACAAGCGGTCTTGGAATTAACAAAAGGGATGTCAAGACGTCGACATACGATATAATGATAGGTGAAGCAAAGGCATCGGAGATTCTTATACATACAAAATTTAAGAATGTGGACCTCCTGCCATCTACGATTGAGCTTGCCGGAGCGGAAATTGAGCTTGTCGATACAAAGGGAAGGGAAAGCATGCTTAAAAATGCCCTTCTTGAGTTAAGATATAGTTATGATTTTATCATTATCGACTGCCCGCCGTCCCTTGGGCTCATAACGATTAACGCATTGACGGCTGCGGATACGCTTTTGGTTCCAGCACAGTGCGAATATTATGCCCTTGAGGGATTGTCACAGCTTATGGCGACCGTCAGGACGGTAAAAAGGCTGTATAATCCGTCAATAGATATAGAGGGTGTTCTGCTGACGATGTTTGACGGCCGTCTTAACCTGACTTTGCAGGTTGTCGAAGAGGTCAAGAAGTTCTTCCCGAGAAAGGTCTATAAGACGGTTATCCCGAGAAATGTCCGAATTTCAGAAGCGCCGAGTTTCGGCGAACCGGTAATATATTATGATAAAGCCTCAAAAGGCACAGAGGCATACCGCGCTCTCGCATTGGAAATAATTGAACAGAACAGCGGGGTGACTGCATGACTAAACGCGGTTTGGGCAAAGGACTTGACGCGCTGTTCGCCGACAACGCGGCAGATACAGAAACAGGCGGCGCTGTAACACTGAAGATAAGCGAGATTGAGCCGAACAGAGGCCAGCCCCGAAAGAATTTTGATGAAAACTCGCTGGCACAGCTTGCGGATTCGATAAAGCAGCACGGTGTTTTGCAGCCTTTGGTGGTGCGCCCCATTCCCGGCGGCGGGTACCAGTTGGTCGCAGGCGAACGCAGATGGCGCGCTTCGCGCATGGCGGGGCTAACAGAAGTCCCAGTTATAATAAAAGACTTGAGCGATGAGCAGGTTATGGCTATCGCCCTTATCGAAAACCTACAGAGGGAAGATTTGAACCCGATAGAAGAGGCCAACGGGTATAAACAGTTGATGGAAACCTTCAATCTCACCCAGGATGAGGTCTCCCAGCGGGTCGGAAAATCGCGCCCTGTTATCGCCAATGCTTTAAGGCTGCTGTCGCTCCCGGATGAAGTGCTGAAGATGGTCGAGGACGGCAGGCTTTCACAGGGACATGCGAGGACATTGCTCGCCCTTGAGAATAAGGCGGACATCAAAAAGGTAGCAGATGAGGTAATCGCAAAAGGATTGTCTGTCCGCGAGGTCGAAAAGCTTGTAAAACGGCTGCAGGGAGGGGTTCCGCCCTCACGCAAGCCCGCAGCGCGGGGCGGCGTGCTTGAAAGCGAGGTCGAACGCTGCCTGACTGAACGCCTCGGGCGCAAGGTCAGCGTTGTTACGGGCAAAAACAAAGGCGTTATACAAATTGAATTCTATGGCGAAGAAGATTTGAAGGAACTGTCAAAGACCCTTGCCGGGGAATGATGGTTTTAAGAATACAGCGAATTTAACAGGAGGAAATACTAATGCTGGACATAAAAGTTATAAGAAACAACCCTGAAAAGGTCAAAAAGGCAATGCGTGACAGAAATAAGGATATAGATATTGATGCTGTTATCGCGCTTGACAATGAACGCCGTGACCTAATCCAAGCTACTGACAAATTAAAGGCCGAGCAGAATGCCGAAAGCAAAAGAATTCCGATGCTGCGCAAGGAAAATAAGAACGATGAAGCGGCTCAGGTACTGCAGCGCATGAAGGAGCTGTCTGAACAGATAAAGCAGAACGACGCGAAGATCCACGAAGTAGAGGAAAAGCTCCGCAACATGCTTCTTGCGATTCCGAATATACCGCATGAGAGCTGCCCAATTGGCCGCGACGACAAGGATAATGTAGAGGTCCGCCGTTACAGCGAGCCGAGAAAATTTGATTTTGAGCCAAAACCCCATTGGGAACTCGGGGAAGCGTTGGGTATCCTTGATCCGGAAACAGCGGCAAAAGTTACCGGCGCAAGGTTCCATTTCTATAAGGGGCTTGGCGCAAGGCTTGAGCGTTCAGTCTATACCTTCTACCTTAATTTCCATACAGAAGTCAATGGATATACGGAAATATTCCCGCCGTATATGGTAAACCGTGCTTCTATGATTGGCACAGGCCAGCTTCCGAAATTTGAAGAGGATGCATTCCGCGTCGCAAACGACGATTATTTCCTCATTCCAACGGCGGAAGTGCCTGTAACGAATATGCACCGCGACGAGATTCTCGACGGCAAAAAACTGCCGATTAAATACTGCGCTTATTCCGCGTGCTTCAGGGCCGAGGCGGGCAGCGCCGGCAGGGATACCCGCGGCCTTATCCGCCAGCATCAGTTCAACAAAGTTGAGCTTGTCAAGTTTGTGCGCCCTGAAAATTCATACGAAGAATTGGAAAAACTTACTAACGACGCCGAGAGGGTTTTACAGGCGCTTGAATTGCCGTACCGCGTTGTCTGCCTTTGCACAGGCGACCTCGGATTCTCTGCGGCGAAAACCTATGACATCGAGGTCTGGATGCCGTCTTACGGCCGTTATGTTGAGATTTCGAGCTGCTCCAATTTTGAAGATTTCCAGGCCCGCAGGGCATCAATACGTTTCAAGGACAACCCGCGGGACAAAGCCCAGTATGTGCATACCCTCAACGGTTCGGGCGTCGCAGTAGGGCGCACAGTTGCCGCCATTTTGGAGAATTACCAAAACGCCGACGGCTCGGTAACCGTTCCGGAAGTTCTGCGTCCGTACATGGGTTGCGATGTTATAAAATAAGTTTTCAACAAAGTTTTCAACACTTGTTGAAAACTTTAAACAAACAACATATTAATTTTGCATTATAAAAAAGTGCCCTATGATAACTGAATAGGACACTTAAATTTTGTAAAGATTGCACTAAACGGAGATAAAAATATTAACACCCTCGTCAATAAAATGAACCCAACTTGATTTAATGCGTTTGATTTGTTATTATGGCTTAAATTAACAATGTTTAAAGTATGTTAAAAACGATCAGAAATTATACTGCAAACCATATGCGTAATAAGGCGGCAAAAACTTGTGTTAAATCTTTTGGGGACATAATTTCAGGCGAAGTTGCTGTCTTGTGATTTAATTTTGCTAATAGGGAAAGCAAAATTTGCTGAATTTTGCGGGGTTGATGTGATTGGATAAAAAGTTTAGGCTTAAAGTGAGAATAACTTCATATGACGTTGGTATGAACCGAAGACTGAAACCCTCATCTATTTTGAGGATTATACAGGAAGTAGCGTGCAGACACCTTGAGCAGGACGGGCTTTCATATGAATATATGCGCTCAAAAGGCATTGTTTTTCTGCTTGTCAAGGAGTGTGTTAAGATTAATTCATATCCGCGCTGTGATGATATCATTACTGCTGAGACATGGTTTCACGGATATGAAGGGGTTGCTTTTGTCCGTTGTGTGCGGTTACTGTCCGAAGAGGGAGAGCCTCTCATTGAGGCGCAAACCAACTGGGTTACCGCCAATCCTGATACTCACCGCATTATTCGTCCCTCAATGTTCCCGTTTCCGATGCCGGAAGCCAATGAATGGGCGGTTGATGTAAAGCCCCGCCGGATTGTAATGCCGAAAGACGCAGAGATGGCCGGCATAAGGGAAGTGCGTTTTTCTGACATTGACTGCAACTCCCATATGAACAATACCGTTTATGCCGATATTATGTGCGACTATTTTCCCGGCAGCCTTTCCGAAAGGGAACTTAAGGAGTTTCAGATTGAATATTCGAACGAGGCCCTCTTAGGCGACAAAATAACGATATTTACGGCGGCCAGCGAAGACGGATACCTGTTTGAGGGAAAGGTCGGCTCAAAAAAGTGTTTTGCTGCTTTTGCCCGTTAATTCAAGACGTGGCGGACCGCCGCTCAAGCGTTGGAGTATAGGGAAGGTTAGGCGCGGCGGACACTGCGTGGCAAAGAGGCATATTAATCTGCATTTACAGTAATCAGATATTTAAGAGAAAAATTATTCAAAGATGAAGAAATTTTGAAAAAATCTATTGCAAAATTGCTATAATGGGTTATAATATAAGTATTAGTCTTGAGTGAATGAAAAGAGAGTGGGGAAACCCGCTCTTTTGTTTTTGTTTGGGGGAATATAAATGGCATCCCGCAAAGGAAACGTCGTGACTGTGGTCGAGCAGCTGGCAAATCCTATAGCTGAACGGCTCGGTCTCACAATTTGGGACGTTGAATTTGTCAAAGAAGGTGCGTCATACTATCTTCGGGTTTTTATTGACAAAGACGAGGGAGTTACCATTGACGACTGCGAGAATATGAGCCGCGCGCTCGATAAGGAGCTTGACCGCGTAGACCCTATTGATCAGAGTTACTGCCTTGAGGTATCATCGCCAGGTATAGAGCGTGAGCTGAAAAGGGACTGGCATTTTGAAAAATACATTGGAAACAGGGTCAAAGTGAGACTGATTCGTCCAAACAGCAGCGGCCTTAGAGATATAGACGGCATATTAAAGTCATATGATGGAACAGCCGTTGAAATTGAAACACCGGACGCAGGCGTATTGGTTATAAAACGCAGTGAAGCTGCTTATATAAGGGCTGCTGCTGACTATGACTACGATGACTGATAGACAATATTTGATATTATATACGATTTGGAGGAATCACGAAAAATGAATGCAGAGTTTTTTGATGCACTCGAAACCCTGGAGAAGGAAAAGGGAATACCAAAGGGCTATCTTGCTGAAAAAATTGCTAATGCTTTGAATATAGCGGTTAAGCATAACTATAAAACAGGTGACAATACAGTTGTTGAAATAGATCCTGAAAAACGTGTGCTGAAAGTAGCACTGCGCAAAAAGGTTGTCGAAGAGGTTCAAGACCCTCAAAGTGAAATTCTGCTTGAAGAAGCCAGGAATATAGACCGAAAAGCGGAAGTCGGCGGAGAGGTTGAGATTGAACTCGATACCCACGATTTTGGAAGAATAGCCGCGCAGACTGCAAAGCATGTTATAAGACAGGGTATCCGCGAGGTAGAACGCGAGGTCATCGCAAATGAGGTTATGAGCCGTCAGCATGAGCTGGTGACCGGCGTTATCCAGAGAATCGACAAGAATACCCAAACGGCATATATTGAAATCGGGCGCACCGAGGCCATCATGCCTCCAAACGAACAGCTTCCAGGTGAGGCTTTGCATGAAGGCGACCATATAAAGGTGTATATCGCCGAGGTCAAAACCACCGAAAAGGGAACGAGGACTATTGTGTCGCGGACACATCCGGGCGTCATTCGCCGCCTTTTCGAGCTGGAAGTACCGGAGATTTTCGACGGCACCGTTGAGATAATGGGTATAGCCAGAGAACCCGGTTCCCGCACAAAAGTTGCGGTTATGTCAAAGAATCCTGACGTGGACGCAATCGGAGCCTGCATTGGGCCGAAAGGCGGGCGCGTCAACAATATAAGCAAAGAACTCGCAGGAGAAAAGATTGACCTTATCCTGTATTCAGATGAGATTACAAAATATATAGCCGCAGCATTGGCTCCGGCAAAGGTAATATCGGTAACAGCCAATCGTGAAGAGCGCCGTTCAAGGGTTATAGTGCCTGACGACCAGCTTTCCCTTGCAATAGGCAACAAAGGCCAAAATGTACGGCTTGCCGCCAAACTCACCGGTTGGAGGATAGATATAAAGCCAGAAAGCGATATGCAGATGTTTAGTGAGAACAAAGAGATTCCCAAAACTGCAATGGCCGCTGCATTTGAGGCTGCCGTTTCAGAAAAGAAAAATGAAGAAAGCGAAAATCAATACGAAAGTGAATTGATTTAAGTGACAGGCAGCCAAAAACAGCTTATAATATAAATGAAATTTACCTGAGAAACGGAGGATTTTATGCGGAAAAGAAAAGTGCCCTTGCGTATGTGCACAGGATGTGGAGAAATGAAACCCAAAAAAGAACTTGTTCGCATAGTCAAAAACGCCGAGGGAGAGATTTCCCTTGACGTTACCGGAAAAAAACCGGGCAGGGGAGCATATATCTGCAAAAATCCGGATTGTCTGAAAAAGGCCAAAAAGCAGAAAAGGCTTGAAAAGGCATTTGGATGCGCCTTGCCGGATGAATTATATTCTCGTCTTGAGGAGGAACTTGCCGCCGATGAATAATGATCGGAAAAATGACACGACGGAAAAAATCCTCGGACTTATCGGCATTGCGCGTCGAGCGGGAAAGGTTACATTTGGTTTTGACGCGGTGATGCAGGATGTCTTTAAGGGCCGCGCAAAGGGTGTGTTTTTGTCGGACGACGCGTCGGAAAGGACATCAAAAAAGATACATGACGCGTGTGATGAATATAAAACACGAATAACGGAGCTTATGGTTTCAAAGTCCAAGCTCGGAGCTGCTATAGGGCGCAGTGATACTGCCGTCATAGCGGTTCTTGATAAATCTATTGCTGACAGGATCGCAGAAATTGCGGGCCAGAACGGCAATACCGCGTAAAAACGGTTTTATAAAAAATAAAAAAATGTAATTTTCGCGCTAAACGGTCTCGGCTTCCTATTTTGCCGCCGTGGAAGCGTTAACTTTATTTTTCTTGCTGCACAGCGGCAGATTGGAGGGCAATATATGATAATAAAATATAGAGTTCATGAAGTAGCAAAGGATCTTGGGGTACCAAGCAAAGAAATAATCGATTTATTGGCAAAATACTATGAAGAACCGCATAAACATATGACGGCCTTGACTGAAGAAGAGCTAAACCTGATTTTTGAGCATTACACCAGGGAAAAGTCAGTCGAGAGTTTTGACGAATATTTTGCGGCAGACACTCCGCCTGAGCCAAAGAAGTCTGAAAAGCAAACAAAGGCAGCAGCTCAGGAAAAACAAAAAGCTACAAAGACGGCAGCAAAACAGACGGCAGAAAGCGCAGGAGCCGAGGCAGCAGGTTCTAAGAAGACCGAAACTAAGGCAAAGGCTGAAAAGCCTAAGGCCGAAGCAAAACAAAATCAAGAACCGGCCAAGGCTCAGGCTGCAGATACAGCAAAACAGCCGCAAAAGCAGGCTGCAGCGCGCAAAAAGGAAACGGCCGCGCAGCAAACTGAGAAGGCAAGTAGCCGTACTGCGGCTAACAAAGGCAATGCGCAGAATGTGGAGCAGCGCGCGCAGGGTCAGGCCGAAGGCCAGCAGCGTACGGCGCAGCAGGCTCCAAAGTCACAACAGAGCCAGGGCGCTCAGCAGCACCAGCAAGCGCAGAATACTGCCCCGCAGCCATTTAACATACCGAAGATACAGAACAAGCCGCAGAAAAAGGCCCATCCTCAGACGCAGAAGACCAAAACAGGCGCTGTAAGATATATTGATACGCGCGGCGTTGAGGTGGAGCTTGACAAGTACGACGAACGCTATGAGGAAATAGCCCCACAGCAGTCAAGAAGGGCGAGCAACTTGCAGGGCAAGCAGAAGATTAAGCAAAAATCTGCCGACCGCAAGCCCTATTATGCCCGCCGCGAGAGCGACGCCGAAAAGCTGCGCAGGATTCAGCAGCTTGAAAAGCAGAAAAAACAGCCTATCAAGGTAAGTATTCCGGACGAGATTTCTGTCGGCGAACTTGCCTCAAGGCTCAAGATGACCGCTGCAACCGTTATAAAGAAACTTATATCCCTCGGCGTCATGGCGTCTGTTTCGGATGTCATCGACTATGATACCGCGGCCTTGGTGGCGATGGAGCTCGGCGCAAAGGTTGAGAAGGAAGTCGTCGTCACTATTGAGGACCGCCTTATCGACGACAGCGAGGACAAGGAAGAGGATCTGGAGCCGCGCAGCCCGGTTGTCTGCGTAATGGGCCACGTTGACCACGGCAAAACCTCGCTGCTCGACGCTATCCGCCATACCAATGTCGCGGCAGGCGAAGCCGGCGGTATTACACAGCATATCGGTGCTTACAGAGTTAAGGTAAACGGCAGAGAAATTACATTCCTCGACACGCCGGGACATGAGGCTTTTACGGCTATGCGTGCCAGAGGTGCCCAAATCACCGATATTGCCGTCCTTGTCGTCGCAGCAGACGACGGTATTATGCCCCAGACGATCGAGGCTATTAACCATGCAAAGGCGGCAAATGTAACTATCATCGTCGCTATTAACAAAATTGATAAACCGGGTGCAAATCCTGAAAGGGTAATGCAGGGGCTGACAGAACAGGGGCTCGTTCCAGAAGAATGGGGCGGCGACACCATCTGCGTGCCAGTTTCTGCTGTAAAACATGAGAATATTGACAAACTGCTTGAGATGATACAGCTTGTCGCCGATATGAAGGAGCTTAAGGCGAACCCGAACAGGGCGGCAAAGGGTGCCGTAATCGAGGCAAGGCTTGACAAGGGCAGAGGCCCAGTCGCCACAATGCTTGTTCAGAACGGCACACTCCATACGGGCGATATTGTCATCGCCGGTACAGCCGTAGGCCATATCCGTGTTATGAGCGATGAAAACGGCAAGCGTATAAAGAGCGCAGGTCCGTCGGTGCCTGTTGAGGTAACGGGACTTTCAGAGGTGCCTGAAGCGGGCGATATCTTCCACGTTGTTCAGGATGAACGCATGGCGAAGGAGCTTGTCGAACAGCGCCGCCAGCGCGAAAAAGAAGAGCAGTTCAAGAGCTATCAGAAAGTTACGCTTGACAATCTGTTCAGCCAGATGCGCGAAGGCGAAATCAAGGAACTTAACCTCATTGTAAAGGCCGATGTTCAGGGCTCGGTTGAAGCGGTTCGCCAGTCGCTCGAAAAGCTGTCAAACGACGAAGTCCGCGTCAAAGTCATCCACGGCGGCGTCGGTGCTATTACCGACAACGATGTTAAGCTTGCAGAGGCTTCAAATGCAATTATCATCGGATTTAACGTAAGACCGGACTCCGACGCAAGGCACAATGCTGAGCTCGCCGGTGTCGAGATGCGCATGTACCGCGTCATTTACGACTGCATTGAAGAAGTAAAGTCGGCTATGAAGGGTATGCTCGCGCCGAAAACCCGCGAGGTTCAGCTCGGCAGAGTTGAGGTACGACAGATTTATAAGATATCCAGTGTCGGAACGATTGCCGGCTCTTATGTGCTTGAAGGAAAGGTTACAAGAACCGCACAGATACGCGTTGTTCGCGACGGCGTTGTTGTTGCGGAGGATAAGATAGCTTCCTTGAAACGCTTTAAAGACGACGTAAGGGAAGTTGTTCAGGGTTATGAATGCGGTATCGGCCTTGAAAAATTCAACGATATCAAAGTCGGCGACATCTTTGAAGTCTTTGTTATCGAAGAATACCGAGAGTAATGCCCGGAAATAATATTGACGGGTGTTTACTGCAGACCGTAAAAAATTAAATATTTTATACATTTTGTATATAGAAGCGGTCGCCGCGAGGCGACCGTTGAGTTTATGCGATTTGTTAAGGCCGGTTAAGAAAAGTTTTTTACTTATCGGTTTTACAGGACGGAGGTATTTTTATGCCGGGTTACAGGATGGACAGACTTACTGAGGATATAAAAAGAGAGATAACTGATATACTGCGAACCATCAAAGACCCTCGGATAAGCGGTCTTATCAGTGTAGTTAAGGTTACAGTTTCATCCGACCTTTCATACGCTAAAGTCTATGTCAGCGTCATAGGCGGCGACATGAAAGAAAGTGTCAAAGTGCTCAACAATGCAGCAGGATATGTCCGCAGCGAGCTTGCGCGAAGGATTCATATACGAAAAACACCGGAAATAAAGTTTATTGGTGACGAGTCAATTAAGGAAAGCGCCCGTATTTCAAAGATGTTAGATGAGCTTAATAAGTAATATTGTCACTTAATAATACAAATAGGATAAAGTGAAATTAGCACTTCGGAGGGGAAGGACAATGCCTGGGACAGTGAATGAACTCGAGCGGAACGCAGCGTTGCAAAAGGCAGCCGAGATATTGAAAAGCGCCGATAATATTCTTATACTGACGCATAAATCACCGGACGGTGATACAATAGGTTCGGCGTTCGGATTGTGCCGAGCGCTGTTAAAACTGGGGAAAAAGGCCAAGGTCATTTGCAACGATGAGTTTCCGAAAAAATTCAGTTATATCTTTGAAGGATTGGAGTCATTCGACTTTGAACCAGGGCTTATTGTCGCTTCTGACGTTGCGTCGACAGAATTAATGGGCGAACAGCTTGCCCCCTTTTCCGACAAAGTGGGATTGTGTATAGACCACCATCCCTCAAACGGGAAATACGCCGCTTTTACCGTGCTTGACCCTACAGCCGCCGCTACCTGCGAAATTATGGCAGATATAATACCATTACTTGAAGTAGAGTATGACAAAGATATTGCTAATTGTATATATACAGGGTTGGCTACGGACACAGGGTGCTTTAGATATTCCAATACTACGTCAAAAACGCTGAGGACAGCGGCAGCAATGGTTGACTACGGGGCGGACATTGCCACAATCAACAAAAAGCTGTTTGAAACCACGTCGCGCGCAAGGCTGGAGCTTGAGCGCATGGTGCTTGATACGATAGAATACTATTTTGACGGGCGCGCCGCTGTTATTACCATTACAAATGAGATGGAAGAGAAAACCGGCGTTTCGGATTCCGATACCGACGGCCTCCCGTCGCTGCCTGCGCGGATAGAGGGCGTTGAGGCAGGCATAACGCTCAAGGAGAAAAAAGACGGCAGCTATAAGATATCGCTGAGAACCGGCAGAACGCTCAATGCGTCAAAAATATGCGCAACCCTTGGCGGGGGAGGCCATGCCGCAGCCGCCGGGTGCAGAGTAGAAGGCACCCTTGAGGAGGCAAAGAAGGCGATACTTGACGCGGTCGGTGAAGAGTTAGCAAAAATCGAGGGAGAAGGCACAACATGAACGGCGTAATCTGCATTGACAAACCGTCAGGGATGACATCTTTCGATGTTGTCGCTATTGTGCGCAGCCTTACCAATGAGCGAAAGGTGGGCCACGCCGGAACCCTCGACCCGATGGCGACCGGGGTACTCCCCATTTTCTTAGGCGGTGCGACAAAGGCTATACCGCTTTTACTCAACCATGACAAAAGATATGCTGCCGGACTGAGGCTTGGCATTAAAACCGATACCGGGGATATAACCGGAAAAGTCCTTGCGACCTCTGAAGTATCTGCAACGCCGGAGCAGGTTGAAGCGGCGGTGCTTTCCTTTAAAGGTAACATAAAGCAGATACCGCCTATGTATTCGGCGCTGAAATCGGGCGGCAGACACCTTTACGATATTGCGCGGGAGGGCGGTTATGTTGAACGCAAGCCCCGGGATATCACTATTTATGATATTGGTGTCACCGGCCGGGATGAGAGCAGCGGTGATTACTTAATTGACGTGTATTGCTCCAAAGGGACATACATAAGAACGCTCTGCGAGGATATTGGTGATAAGCTCGGCTGCGGCGGCACGATGTCGTCACTGCGGCGGACTTATGCCGCTGGCTTCGATTTAACCTCGTGTATCACCCTTGATGAGGCAGAAAGGCTTGCCGAAGAGGATAAACTGGATACAGTTATACTTAATGTAGAAGAATTGTTTAAGGAACTGCCTGAGATTCATATAACTAAGAACCAGGCTGTCAGGTTCCGAAACGGCGGGGCGTTGTCATTCGACAGGCTGCACGGTGCTCCGCAAAGCGGGTTATGCCGGGTAAAATATGCGGATATATTTTTAGGGCTCGGCGAATCCAATAAAGAAAAAAGACAGATTAATGTAAAATGTCATTTCAACCGGGAAATTCCACTAAATAGCGGGGAGGTTATTTAAAACGGAAATATATAATCTGTCGGAATTGAATAGGATCAAAGAGCCTGTTTCTGCGGCACTGGGCTACTTTGACGGAGTGCATTTGGGTCACGCTGAGGTCATAAACAAGGCGTTGAGTCAGGGACTTAAAACCGCCGTTGTTACATTTTCTCACAACCCCGGGAAAAAAGCGGACGGGCGTCCCGTACCAGAGATTACGCTCCCTGCCTTAAAGGAAAAGATACTTGAGTCGATGTCAGTGGACTTTTGTATTTATCTTGACTTTGACAAGGTGCGGAATTTGGAGCCAGAGGAATTCATTGACCTGCTGACTGAAAAGCTCAATGTGAAATATATAAGCTGCGGGTTTAACTATCGTTTCGGAAAGGGCGCGTCGGCAGATGTCCGCCGCCTCGATGAGATTTGCAGGCCGAAAGGGATAAAGGTGTATACCACTGAACCTGTTTGCGTCGGCGGGAAACCGCTTAGTTCCACGAGGATACGTTCCTGTATCGCTTCCGGCGATGTAAAATGCGCAATGGAGCTGCTTGGAAGGCCCTTTGCCGTTTACGGGGAGGTTGTCCACGGACGCCGGCTTGGGCGCGTGCTCGGAACGCCGACTATAAATCAGCTTTTGCCGCCGCCCCAGCTTTTGCCGCGTTTCGGTGTATATGCGTCGGTAACCCATGTGGGCGATACACTTTATCCGTCGGTCACCAATATCGGCGTAAAACCGACGGTTTCAAGCAATGAAGTGGCTGGCTCGGAGACCTATATAATTGGATTTGACGGGGATTTGTACGGCAAGGTTATTCAGGTTGACCTTATAGAGTTTTTGCGCCCAGAGATGAAATTTGAATCCGTTGACAGGCTGAAAGAGCAGATGGGGCGCGATACGGAGAAAGCAAAGGCGATTTCGACGGGGTTTATAAACAATAAAAAGCCCTTTGCTGAAAAAGTATTATCAAGATAAATTTATATTTAGCATTACTGATTTATCTGCAAGAAAAAACGGCGGTTTTGATTTTATAGCAAAACCGCCGCAGTTTCATTATAACCCTGTATAATTCCGGGTATTCTATACCGAACGTTCAATATGCTTTGGAGAGCGGCACCTTTTTATATTTGTATCTGCCAATTCCCGCATAGATTAGATTAACCGCCATTCCCAAAAAGTTTTATCTATGGTTTCTTCTTTTTCCTCGCTCTTTCCGCTTCCTTGAACGCTGCGAGAGTAAAGAGCTGATAACTTACTGCCTGAAGAAATTCAGCTACCCAAAATGTCTCTTTAACATCGAGTTTCTGGGAAATGGCAATAGCGACTGCCGCAATAAGTTCTATGTATTCCGAACCGCTGATTCCGTCAGGGCAGTGCATCGTTACCACCTCC
>LM995447.1:0-115000 GCA_000953215.1 [Clostridium] cellulosi | reverse complement strand
CCGATCGCAGGCTTGGTGGGCCATTACCTCACCAACTACCTAATCGGACGCGAGCCCATCCTTGAGTGGATTTCTCCTTTGGTACATCGGAGATGCCTCCAACGTACATTATGCGGTATTACCGTCCGTTTCCAGACGCTATCCCCCGCTCAAGGGCAGGTTGCTCACGCGTTACTCACCCGTCCGCCGCTAAGATAGAACCGAAGTACTATCTCCGCTCGACTTGCATGTGTTAGGCGCGCCGCCAGCGTTCGTCCTGAGCCAGGATCAAACTCTCTAATATATCGTTCTTTATCAGCTTTCGCTGGTAATGACTCTATCAGAGCTTCTCTCGCTCTTACGAATCACTCGCTGCTCGGACATCTCTCTATGTCCGCCGCAATCTACTCAAATTCATTTCAAGGGTTCTTGATTCTCAAGACGTTGTTTAATTTTCAAGGTCCCATCTGCCTTAGCGGCAGTAATTGAAAGTATATCATACCATATTCCGCTTGTCAAGTACCTTGTTGTCGTTTCTTCGCGGTTTTTGCCTCGCTCTCTTTGAGGCGCGGCGCTTAGTATATCATACTCGAAACCGTTTGTCAACACCTTTTTTTCTGTGTCTTCTCGCGGTTTCTCCACCGCCCGTTTTTCCGCGGCGGGATATTTATTATATCTTATCCCGCTTCGTTTGTCAATACACAATTTCTTGCCATCTTCTCGTCTCTTCCCTGCTCTTTCGCAGGACGTTCAGTCTACCATATTAAACTGAACTTTGCAAGCGGCAAATTGTGTATTCTCTTGTGCGGTGTGCGCCCTAAGTTTAGGCCCTATCAGGCCCGCTCTCCCGAGCGCTCATTTATCATATCAAAATCATTCCCCACTGTCAACAGTTTTTTTCTCTTTCTTTACGCTTTTTTGGGTGAAGCTGCAGGGTTGTTTATTATTGAAACAAAAAGTCATATCTGATATACTTATTGTACGTATATTGACTTACTATATACTGAACATACGCTACTGTTTATATATAAGAACAAAGTTGTTCAGCAGTTGTGTACTAATAGAGGTGCGTGAAATGCCAATAAAAGTGCCTGATGGGCTTCCAGCCATAGCTACGCTAGAAAAAGAGAATACATTTATTATGACGGAGAATAGAGCTGTGCATCAAGATATACGTCCGCTGAAAATACTTATACTCAATCTCATGCCAACCAAATCTGTTACTGAAACGCAGATGCTTCGCCTATTAAGCAACACGCCGCTCCAACTCGAGGTCGAGCTATTGCAGGCCGCAACCCATGTGTCTAAAAACACCCCATCCGAATATCTTCTTCAATTCTATAAAACCTTTGATGAGATAAAAAAGAAAAGATACGACGGCATGGTTATCACCGGCGCACCTGTCGAACTGCTTCCCTTTGAAGAAGTCGATTATTGGCAGGAACTCTGTGAAATAATGGAGTGGTCCAAAACCAACGTGTATTCAACTTTACATATATGCTGGGGTGCGCAGGCGGGGCTTTACTATCACTACGGTATTCCCAAACATGAACTTCCCAAAAAGATGTTCGGGGTTTTTGAACACCGTACCCTTATGCCTAACCATCTTCTCATGCGCGGTTTTGATGAAGTATTTTTGGTGCCACATTCACGCCATACAGAGGTAAGGCGGGAAGATATCGAAAAGGTCCCGGAAATAGAGATCCTCTCCGATTCAAGTGAAGCCGGAATATATCTTGTGGCAGACAAAGACTGCCGCCGTATTTTCGTAACGGGTCACTGCGAATATGACCGGGATACTCTCGCCACCGAATATTTCCGAGACATAAAAAAGGGACTTAAAATTGACGTCCCGAAACACTATTTCCCGAACGATGACCCCTCATGTACCCCCGCCGTCAGATGGCGCAGCCATGCAAACCTCCTTTATTCTAACTGGCTTAATTATTTTGTTTATCAGAAAACACCATATGATTTCACCGACGTCAAATAACACAGCAAAAACAGTCCCTTAAAGGTGCCTAAAAATCATTTTTTCAGGCATAAATTTAAGGGGACTGTTTTTTTGTGTCGTTTTGGGATACCAAAAGCCGAAAACTGCTGATTTCTATATCTTTATCTTTTATGTATGCCTATTTTGTTTCATTGATAATACATCAATTTTAATGTATAATAAACGAGGAAATATTAAAAATTCTATATTTGGCACTTTATTCTAATACCGGGGTGATTGTTTGTCCGGAGATTTGCACTGCCATTCATGCCTATCTGATGGTTCCATGGAGCCTTCAAATATCGTTGATTTGGCATCAAGGCTAAACATAAACTGTATTGCACTCACCGACCATGACACAATGGACGGAATCCCGGAAGCTGTCCGACTCTCCAAATCAGCGGGAGTCAAGGTTATACCTGGCATGGAAGTTTCCGCTTATGATTATGACCACGATAAAAAAGTACATCTGCTCTGCTATATGCCCAAAAAGCCGGAGCATCTGCTTGAAATGTGCCGCGAAACGCTTGCAAAGCGGACTGAGGCAACCCTCAAAATGATAGAAAGGGTTTCATCGCGGTATCCCGTAACCCCAGAGATAGTTAAGAGATACGCTGGAAAAAGCAAGGCGCTTTACAAGCAGCATATATCTATGGCGCTTATGGACATGGGCTATTCCATGTCAGTGTTCGGTGACCTTTACCGCTCTCTGTTTTCAAAAAAGAACGGCTGGGCACTTATAGAGTTTGAACTGCCCGACTTTAGGGACGTAATCCGCCTTATTAAAGAAGCAGGCGGTGCGGCGGTTCTTGCCCACCCGGGGGTCTACGACAATTTCGAGATTATCAGTGAACTTGTAGAGCTCGGGCTGGACGGCATTGAAGTCTGGCACCCACGTCTGTCGGACGAGGATACAAAACGCGCATATGAGGCGGCTGAACGGTTTCATCTTATAAGAACTGGCGGTTCCGATTTTCACGGCATGACCTCTTCAAAGGTAACGCCGCTCGGTACAAAACTCGCTGAAACTGATGAACTTGACAAGCTTCTCGAGCGTTTTGAATAACAAAGATGTCAATTGTACTATTGCGGAGGAATTATGGATATTAAAGAAGAGGCACTAAGAAAACATTATGAGTGGCGCGGCAAAATTGAAATTACACCGACCCCCAAACTTGAGAACCGCAATGACCTGTCGCTGGCCTATACACCCGGTGTAGCCCAGCCCTGTCTTGAAATCAAGAATAACCCCGACAAATCTTTTGAGCTTACCCGCCGCTGGAATATGGTTGCAGTGGTCACCGACGGCACCGCTGTTTTGGGACTCGGCGATATCGGCCCCGAAGCCGCAATGCCGGTTATGGAGGGCAAATGTGTCCTTTTCAAGCGCTTTGCGGGCGTGGACGCTTTTCCAATCTGCATAGGCTCAAAGGATGTCGATGAAATAGTCCGCACTGTGGAACTCATTTCGCCGAGCTTCGGCGGTATTAATCTTGAAGATATCTCCGCTCCCCGCTGTTTTGAGGTCGAGCGCCTCCTCAAGGAGCGGCTTCAGATACCTGTTTTCCATGACGACCAGCACGGGACAGCGATAATTGCCTGCGCTGCCTTAACTAACGCTCTTAAGATTGTCGGCAAAGACATAAAGAATATAAGAGTTGTAATAAACGGGGCAGGGGCCGCCGGTATCGCCATCGGGCGCCTTATGCTCAAACTCGGTGTCGGTGACCTTGTCATGTGCGACAAGTACGGGGTCGTCACGAAAGATAACGCCTTAAACGACGCACAATTGCAGATGACCGAGATATCCAACAAATCCGGCATAACCGGCACGCTTTCCGATGCGCTGAAAGGCGCCGACGCGTTTGTCGGCGTGTCAAGGCCGGGGCTGGTCACCAGCGAGATGGTGCGCTCTATGGCGAAAGACCCGATAATCTTTGCCCTTGCAAACCCTGTTCCTGAGATAATGCCCGACGAGGCAAAGGCAGGCGGCGCAAAGGTAATCGGCACGGGACGGTCGGATTTCCCGAACCAGATAAACAACGTCCTTGCGTTCCCGGGCGTATTTAAAGGCGCACTGGCGGTCAGGGCAAGAGATATTACGGACGGAATGAAGATTGCGGCTGCAAAAGCGCTTGCTGCTCTTGTCGATGAAAAATCCTTGTCGGAAGGCATTGTGATTCCTGAGCCGTTCGATTCGCGGATTGCCCAAGCTGTCGCCGACGCTGTTGCCGACGAAGCGAAAAAGGAAGGCCTTGCAAGGATTTAAAAATACATAATTCGCTTTTTTCCTACAGTACATGAAACTGAAACTATGCACGGCCATAGGGAATAATTTAAAATTCATCGGACATGTTTTTAACGAGGTGTTTAAATGGAAATTAATTATACAACGAAAGGTGTATGCTCGCGCAGAATACATATAGTAATAGAAGATGGCATAATAACCAAGGTAAGCTTTGAAGGGGGCTGCCACGGAAACACGCAGGGTGTCAGCCGCCTTGTTGAAGGTATGAAAGTTGAAGATGTCATAAAACGTCTCAAAGGTATAAAATGCGGTTTTAAGGACACTTCCTGTCCTGACCAGCTCGCCACCGCTCTGGAAGAAGCCCTTGCCAATTCCAAACTGGCGTCATAACAGTTTCTATATGCCATAAGCCGTATTTTTTTGTCTCAAAAATATAACACGATTTTTGTGACGGAGGTTTCGCCTATGGATATTTTTATTGTCATGGTGCTCATAATAACTTTATGCGCCATTTACGCAGCTAAGGCCGCGGTCTTGCGCCCAAAAGCCAAGCTCGCTGGACTCTGCTTTATGGACCAAGATAATGAGGATGACAGTGACATCAAAATAGCCGGCGAAGAACCCTCCGAAGATGAGGAAAAGGCTGTAGAAACGCAGGTCAGCGAACTTGAAATCCATCGCAAAAACGGCAATCTTGAAAAAGCGCGGTCTCTCGGCGCTGCACTTGCCCAAAAACTAATCAGCCATGACGGTGAATCGTCATTCGGCGAAGATGTTTTGGAGGACGCCAATCTGCGAAAGCAAAGAAGGCTGCTTCTGGCGTTCGCGGTTATAAATACAGTGGAAACCAATATCAAAAGCCAGATACTTCAGGGAGTGGTAATAAACGTCTTTTATGACACTCTGAAAACATCGATGCCCGAATTCTATGACGATATCGGCAAATCTGGCTCTTTTTCCTTCTATACGCTCTGCGCCCGCCGCGGCGGCGACGTGGATACATGCATCGGCCAAACCTTTGCGATGCTCGCCGATAAAAGTGGCGACAGCGTTGTGGAGGAACTGGGCAAGGCTCTCTACATGCGCTTTGTAGACGTTACACTGAATACCATTAAATCATTTAATCTAATACAGTAACAATGTTGAAATGGAGGCAAAATTAATGGATAGTATCCGGGAATATGAAAGGTGGCTTAAGAGCCCGCTGATGACAGAAGATTACAGGCGGGAGCTCGAGGGCATAAAAGGTAATGAATCAGAAATTGAAGCAAGGTTCGGCAGCCGCCTTGAATTCGGTACAGCAGGCCTGCGCGGAATTCTCGGGGCAGGACTTTCGATGATGAATATTTTTACGGTAAGGCAGGCTACTCAGGGCCTTGCAAATATGATTGCGTCGCTTGGCAAAGATACCGCAAACCGCGGTGTAGCGATTGCCCACGACTGCCGCCATATGTCGCGTGAATTCGCACTCGAAGCGGCAAGCGTACTCGCCGCTGCCGGCGTGCGCTCATTCGTATTTGATGAGCTGCGCCCGACCCCGGAACTGTCCTTTGCTGTAAGGGAACTCGGCTGCATTGCCGGTATCAATATTACCGCAAGCCATAACCCAAAGGAGTACAACGGTTACAAAGTCTATTGGGAGGACGGCGCACAGTTGTCCCCGGCAAACGCCGACAAGGTGCTTGCGGAAATACGCAAAACCGATATCTTTGACGATGTAAAAACTATGCCCCTTAAAGAGGCGGAAGAAAAGGGACTTGTCAATTATATAGGAAAAGATTTTGACGAAAGGTATCTTAAGAATGTTCTCGCCCAGTCGGTCGGCACTGAAGATGTCAAACGGGCCTGCAAGGACTTCAAAATCGTATATACCCCGTTCCATGGGGCAGGGTACAGGCTTGTTCCGGAAGTGCTTCACCGCCTCGGCTTTGAAAATATCATATGTGTTCCTGAACAGATGGTTCTCGATGGAGACTTCCCGACCGTGAAATCTCCTAACCCAGAGGACAAGGAAGGCTTTAAGATTGCCATTGAGCTTGCTAAAAAAGAAGATGTCGACCTGATAATCGGCACAGACCCCGATTCCGACCGCGTTGGTATCGTCGTTCGCAACTCCGACGGCGAATATGTGAGCCTTACCGGCAACCAGGTGGGCGTACTGCTGACTGACTATATCATCTCGGCGCGCCGACAGAACGGTACGCTGCCGGAAAACGCCGCGGTCGTCACATCCATCGTTTCGACCCGCATGACGGAAGAAATCTGCCGCCGCAACAATGTGGCGATATTCAACGTGCTGACAGGTTTTAAATTCTTTGGTGAAAAGATTAAGGAATTCGAGGCGACAGGCAGCCATACTTACATCTTCGGCTTTGAAGAGAGTTATGGCTATCTCGCCGGCACCTACGCAAGGGACAAAGACGCCGTCGTCGCTTCCATGCTCATCGCGGAAATGGCGGTGTGGTACAAGAACAAGGGCATGACACTTTATGACGCCATAGAAGCCCTGTATAAAAAGTACGGATACTACGCTGAGCGGACAATCAGCATAAAGATTACAGGCAACGGCGCACAGGACCGTATGAAGAAGATGATGGCTGATCTTCGAAGCGAGGCGCCCCGCGAGATAAACGGCGTCAAGGTCAAGGCCGTCAGGGACTATTTAAGCGGCGAGCGCGTCGACCTTGAAACCGGCGAAAAAACACCTACCGGGCTGACCGCGTCGAACGTGCTTTATTATGAACTTTGCGACGGCAATTTTGTTGTTGTGCGCCCGTCAGGCACTGAGCCTAAGGTGAAGCTCTATTTACTTGTCAGCGGCAAAAACCAGCAGGAAACCGCTGCTCTTCTTGACAGTTATGAAACAGAAATGCGCAAACTTCTCCAATAACGCTTATATCTAAACCAGCCGCATTTCTTCATTAAATCACCCGTTTTCCTTTCTGCTTCGGCTTGTCTTATAAAGCTCGAACCGGCACAAACGGCTGCCATATCGGACAGGCTTTGTCTTCACAGCGGCAGGTATTTGATTTGTAATACATTGGCAATGGGAGGTCTCTTTAATGGCAAATATAATGCCGATTTCTGAACTTATTGAAGACCCTTTGAAGATATCAAAGCTATGCCATTCTCAGGATGAACCTGTATTTCTGACAAAAGACGGGTACGGGGACATGGTTGTTATGAGCATTGAGCAGTATGAAACCCTCAAAACCCAGGCCATGTCAAACGTTGCGAAGCAAAAGGTACTCGAGAATACAGCCAAAAGCACAGAGGCTGAAAAAATAGAGGCCGAATCATCCTTGAGAGAAGGCATACAAAAGCTGCCGCTTGAGGATGTATACGATATATTAAAAGAAGAGCTTGAGCGCCAGAGAAACAACATTAATAAAAAGAGGTTCCCATAATCGGGAACCTTTTTTGTTATCTGTATATTCTTACGAACTTGATGGTAAAGAAATCGCAGAACACTAAATCATCTGTGTCTGTTTCAAGCAACAATATGTAATTTGCCCCGACGGAAAGGAGGGTACCCGTCCTGTCGACGAATGTGTTCGTTCCGATAAGGAAACTGACCGTTATCCTTTTCCCAATCTGGGTGCGCAAAGCAGCGTTTAAGAACATTACATTCTGCATCGTTTGAGGCATTGGCTCCGTCAACGGTGTTATCGGCATTAGATTCTGGGGAACGGTGCCCTGCTGTGCCCCTACAGAGGTGGGGCCGGGCTGCATGCCGCCGTCAAAGGGAAATCCCTGCTGGACCCCCACGGCACCGGCTGTTCCCATCGTTCCGGAAGGCTGTGCGCCACTTTGAACAGTTCTTTGTGCCGGCTGCATGCCCATCGTCCCAGCAGTGGAATAGGGCCCGCCGCCTACACCTGACAGCAAAGCGTCCTGCGCCAAAGGCCCTAACAAGACGTTGCCGTTGGAATGAGCCGCTAAATTCTGCGAAAGGGTATCTTTAAACATGTCTTGGTCCTGACCCGCCTGACATGAACATGGTGCTTTTCCCTGATTTGACGTATTCATTAAACCATCTCCTGAAGTTATAATATAAATTGCCCTTGATATACGGTAAACGCATATAACCGCCTTTTTAAGCAGTTCAGTTGTTTTATCCGCATGCAGTCATATGCCAGCGCCTTAGATTTGCGAAAATTTACGAGTAGGCGTACTGCTGCGTCGGTATAAAGAAGCAGTGGTTATTAATGCGGGTTTGTATTACACCGTTGCCGTTATACGGGAAATAGGTCGGGCATTGAGGGTTAAACGGATTCATATACCAAAGTGAATTTGCTATCGCGCCCATGCCCCCGCCACCGAGCGCCCAATCGGCTATCTCATAATGTATCTCTTGCGGATTCATATTATATATTGTCTGATAGTTTACCTGACCACCGACAACATCCCTTACACAATCAAATTGGCCCGGCTGGAAGATTACTTTTCTGAGGTCACCTTGACATACTCTGAAATATTCACCATATGGGACGTGTACCCTGTTCATTATGGTAACAGCAACAGCTTTCATGCCGACATCGCCTTCACCGCCGGCTTCGCACTGAATAACCCTGGCAAACAGTTCCCTGGTTGAAAAGGGCATAAGACATATCAACCTCCATTTGAGCCCGAACACAATTCGGTTTTTTTGACTTCATAGCATTATACTTATAAAATTAAAATATGTTACAGCCAAAAAATTAAAAAACGCACGAAAAAGGGGAAACCATGCCGGTTTCCCCTTAAAAAGTGCATTTTAATTCTCAATTATGAAGATTGTCCCTCAGTCTTTAACAAAAAGCAGTGCTCTTGCGGGTGCGCCCTCCGCCGCAATCTTTATCGGCGCGGCGCTGAGAAAATAATTGCCGTCGCAAACTTTTTCAAGATTGAGCCATTCGAGCACCGCAATACCGGCAGACAACAGGATCCTGTGGGTCTCGGCTATGCTGCCACCCGCGCCTATGCTCGCGTAATCTATGCCGGCAAGGGCAACGCCTGAATCCACGAGGTATTGTGCCGCCGAGGGGGACAAGGCACAGAAATCCTTATAAAACTCCTTATCTGTGATATGCCCGTCAACGGAGTTGCGCGTTTTAAAGAGTATGCGCTCGCCCTTCATTAGCTTTAAAGGGACAAGATCCTCTTTCTCTATATTGCCCTCCTTTTTATATATGGTGACAACCCGGGCCTCGCCGCAAAATTTCGACGGGGAAAGGCTGTCAATGCTGCTGCCGCCGTCGATAAAATGAAGCGGTGCGTCCGCATGAGTGCCGGCATGGGCGCTCATCGTAATTTCCGTCAGGTTATAGATATCGCCATCCTTTATGCTTGAAACGCTCAACAGTTTCGTTTTAGGGTCGCCGGGATAGACAGGCGCTTCAGGTACCTTTACCGATATATCTATAATCTTCATCGTCTTCACCTTTTATATATCATTTTATTTACTCCGCCGCACAAAATCTCAGCAGTAACTTGGCTATTAAAAATTAATTATAACACTTATCAAGTGTCATCTTCAACAAAAAACGAGCCATCTGCACACTATTTTTTCTGCTTGATTATATTCTCTACTCCGAGTATAATAATAGATATCGATTATTCCTAAATTATAATACAAACACCGCAGCGGATCTGCTCAAGTATCTGCTGCGGATTTTTTACGATAGATAATTAGGATCCGAAAAGGGTGATACTCGAGATGGACAAATCCGAAAAATTAGGCAATCGGAGCATTGTCAGCCTCCTTCTTGAATTCTCCGTCCCTTCAATCATAGGGATGATAGTAACTGCTTTATATAATGTTATTGACCGTATATTTATTGGAAATAGTATTGGTGCTCTCGGCATTACGGCTATAACCGTCGCATTCCCGATAATGCAGCTTCAAATGGCTTTCGGCGGACTCGTCGGCATGGGTGCCACCGCGAACATCTCAATTAAGCTCGGAGAGGGCGACAAAGCCGGCGCGCGAAAAATCGCTGCAAACGCTTTTTCATTGCTGATTATCGTCTCATTGCTTTTCACAGCCTTTATGCTTATATTCCTCGACCCACTGCTCAGGCTTTTCGGAGCAAGCAATGAGGTTCTTCCATACGCCAGGGAATACATGGGCATCATCGTCCTGGGCACGGTCTTCCAGATGATCGGTTTCGGCCTCAACAACATGATAAGAGCCGAGGGCAAACCTGTTACAGCTATGCTGACAATGCTTATCGGTACAGTCATGAATGTAATCCTTGCACCGATCTTTATATTCGTGCTAAATATGGGAATGCACGGTGCCGCCCTTGCGACAGTTCTGTCGCAGGTGGTTTCTACGACATGGATATTGATACATTTCCTCACCGGCGACAACATTTTAAAAATCCAAGCCCGCAATATGAAGCTCAAAGGCGACATTGTTAAGGTAATCCTGTCATTGGGCATTTCAAACTTCGTTCTCCAGGCGGCAAACAGCTTTCTGACAATCGTGCTCAACCATGGCCTTGCGGCTTACGGCGGCGACATCGCCATCTCCGGTATCGGTATCGTCAACAGCCTCAGCACGCTCATGATTCTTCCCGCAATCGGCATCAACCAGGGCGCACAGCCGATTATCGGATTCAACTACGGCGCTAAAAAGTATCAAAGGGTCCGCAAGACACTGCTCTGCGCAGTCATTATCAACACAATCATTACAACCGCCGGATTTATTCTTACGCGTCTTATCCCGACGCAGCTCATTGCTCTGTTTGACAGCACCGATAAGGAACTGATTTCATTCGGCACAAACGCGCTTATAATCTTCCTGTCATGCATGCCCATAGTGGGCTTCCAGATTACAGGTTCAGGTTACTTCCTCGCGGTAGGAAAACCGAAACAGTCGATGATTTTAAGCCTTTCACGCCAAATCCTTATTCTCATTCCTCTAATCCTCATACTTCCGAAGTTCTTTAAGCTGAATGGAATTCTCTACGCCGGCCCCATAAGCGACGCTATTTCTGCATTTATTACTGGATTTTGGCTGTTTGTTGACCTGCGTTCGATGAAATTAAAAAGCAGTGAAAATGAACGCACTGAAAATGAAAAATCAGACAAAGGCATAGAAATGTGTAAAGTAAACACTGCAAATACAATAACTCAGCCAGATTGACAAAACTCCTCTTTCGAATGTAGATTCAGAAGAGGAGTTGATTTTATTTGGACTAAAATTATAATTATTGTATAGAGTTTTTTCTGTTTTACAATTTTATCTCGGTTCTTGCTGTCTTAAAGCGTACATATCGCGGCATCTTGGTCTATGACCGTACGGAACGAGGACGATGTGTTATGGGTTTTTGGATTTTTTCGTTGTTCGAAAACTCAATTATACCTATACTTATGACTGTTACCGGTATTATCTTCACAAAGAGAATACCGAAAAAAGACAGCGGTTTTACAGGTTATAAAACGGCTATGTCGACGAAAAACGATGACACTTGGGAATTCGCTAACTCCCACATCGGAAAGGTATTCCGTATTGCCGGCCCCGTCATGCTCATTCTTTCATTGGTGGCTACGTTTTTCGCATTCGGCAAGGATACTCATATCATCGGTAATTTTATCTTAGTCATCGGTATAATCCAAATCATTGTCTTAATTGGCTCCATAGTCCTAACTGAAATCGCTTTAAGAAAAAACTTTGACAAAAACGGCAGGAGGAAATAAATAATATTGGCACTGGTCTTCTCAGCGTCTTTAGTCTAAAGTATGAAACAAGGAAGATGTACTATGGGTTATTGGATTCTTTCACTGATTGCCAACACGATTATACCGATAATTATCACTATTGCCGGCTTCATTTTAGTGAAAAGAGCGCCGAAAAAAATCAATGGCCTTGTGGGATACAGGACAACTATGTCCATGAAAAACAATGACACTTGGGTATTCGCTAACCATTACTTCGGAAAGATATGCACGATTACCGGGCCTGTCATGTTCTTTCTATCACTTGCGGCAACAATTTTTATATACGGCAAGAGTGATGTTACCATCTTGTACGTCACTTTAGCCGTTGTGATAATCGAAACTCTCGTCCTGATTGCTTCTATAGTCCCAACTGAAAAGGCATTAAAGAAAACCTTCGACAATGACGGCAGAAGAAAGATATAACGATTTTTATTTATGCCTTGATACCACAAACTTCTTGAAACGGTTAAAGTCACTCTCTCTTAACTCAAGAGAAAGCCTTGTGCCATCCCCGTCATATTCGGTTCGTATAATATTCGCGTTTTGGTTCAGATACGAGACGACATCCCCATCCTTATACGGTATGAGCATATTGCAGCGGACATAATTGCCAAACAGCCGCTTTTTTATAAGGCCGAGCAGGGTGTCAAGCCCTGTCCTGTATTTTGCAGAGATATAGACGCTGTCCGGCCGTTCGCTTGCCGGCTTTATATCCAGCTTGTCGGCTTTGTTAAGGGCGTATATTATAGGAATACCCCAAACGCCGATCTCTTTGAGAGTCCTTTCGGTAACCTCTATCTGGCGCCTATAATCCTTGTCGGAGCAGTCGACCACATGTATTATAAGGTCGGCTTCACAGGCCTCTTCAAGTGTCGAGCGGAATGCCTTGACAAGATTGTGAGGCAGTTTATCAATAAAACCGACGGTATCCGTCAGCAAAAACGCCTTTTTATCCGGCAGCGTTATCCTGCGCACCGAGGTCTCAAGGGTCGCGAAAAGCATGTCCTTTTCAAAAACTTTCTTGTCCTGCTCGCTGTTCGTTTCCTCCAGCAGGGCGTTCATAATTGTTGATTTACCGGCATTGGTATACCCAACAAGAGAAACTATGGGTATACCAGTTTTTTTGCGCTGTTTTCTCTGCGTATTGCGCTGCGCGCTGATCTCGTCAAGTTCGGCGTTAAGGCGCGAAATGCGGTTTTGTATCTGCCGGCGGTTCAGTTCAAGCAATTTTTCACCGGCGCCGCGGTTTGTTGTACCTACACCGCCGGCCTGCTGCTCAAGGGACTTCCTGAGCCCGACAAGGCGTGGCAGCATATATTGCAGGTTCGCGGTCTCCACCTGAAGTTTTGCCTCCCGGGTTTTCGCCCGTCTTGCGAAGATTTCCAGTATAAGCCCTGTGCGGTCCATAATGGTGCAGCCGAGCGCTTCTTCAAGATTTCTTATCTGGGAAGGGGACAGCTCGTCGTTGAATATAACTGTATCCGCCCCATACATATCAACAAGTATCTTTATCTCCTTTACTTTGCCCATTCCTATATAATAGCCGGCATTTAATGTTTCGAGTTTCTGGACAACGGTATCAACAGGTTCGATATCACAGGCTTGTGCAAGCCCCTCAAGTTCCTCCATTGATTTTTCAAAACCGGGATCTCCAAGATTTGCTCCGACCAATACCGCTCGCTGCATTAAATTTTAAACCTCCATGCTGAACCCGCTGTTTGCTTAATACAGTGACAGTGGTGAATGATTAAGAGTATTATAGCAGTAATATTTATTATATGTAAACCTAAAACCGGTCAGGCCTTTTTATCCGCTCTCTTAAAGTCGCTCACGTTGACGCCGTAATACTTTTTAAAGCAGCTGCAAAAATAGTTGGCGTCAGGGATGCCGACCAATTCGGCAACTTCAAAAGCCCTATACTCATCTTTCCGCAGCAGCTCCATAGCCTTTTCCATTCTCACAGAAGTAAGGTATTCTATAAAGCTCATGCCGGCTTCTTTCTTGAATGTGCGGCTCAAATAGCTCGGGTTAAGGTACATTTTACCCGCGACGGACGTCAGCGACAGGTTATGGTCATTATAGTGCTCGTCGATATACTTTTTGACTTCTTGGACCATATCGCTGATTTTATGCTGATTTACACTGTTCGAGATATCTATGGTTTCTTTTATCAAGGCTTTAACATATTCTCTGGCTTCCGGCATTGTGCTAATCTTCATCACTTCGCTGTTGACACGTATATTCTCTTTATAGATAAAGTCTATGTCTTTGCCGGATTCCAAAAGGGTCTTGAGGCAAAGGGCAGCAATATTTCCAACTGCTATCCTGATTGCCTTTACTGCGCCTTCGCTTTTTATATCAATGCTGTCGAGTATCGCGTCCGCAGCAGCAATGGCTTTATCAGTCAGCCGGGATTTTATGCTGAATGTCAGCTCTTCGGTAAGACTTTCCGTATCTTCATAAATTTTTTTGCCTGAGGCCCTAATATTGCTGTGAAGTATTACCGAATTTCTCCCAACCGCTACCTTGTAGTTCAAAGCCTCAAGCGCTTCCTTGTAAGAAATTGATATCTGATTTAACTTGTCCTTTATCGTGCCGACCCCAATACAGATATCAGCATCCATATTCTTATCCATGAACCCTTCGCATTTCTCATAAAGGTCCGTATTTTCATCGTTGTTAATTACTATTATCCTGCTCATGGTGTCAAGGAATACTATCATGCCTCTAAAAAATGACCTTGCCTTGTTCAAAAGCTGTATGGTGTTAAGGAATCTGGTTTCCTCGTTTTCAGCAGTTTCTTGGATACATTCGATAGCAGCAACCTGATAAAAGTTTCCCCTCAGGTTAATCCCCAAAAACATCATGTGCTCGTATTCTTTTTTCTCATCAAATTCGCCCAGAATTAACTCATTGTAGAATTTCTCACGAATATACGGCAAGTTTTCTAAGAACTGCCGCCGCAACGCGCTGTATTCCTCATTGTCACTGCGGCGCTTTTCAATTTGCTCTTTCAGCTTAAGGACAGATTTATAAACCTCATCATCGGAAATGGGTTTGACGATAAAATCTGAAATACCCATTTTTATGCTCTTTTGGGCGTTTTGGAAATCATCAAACCCGGTGACAACCACTATTTTTATTTCCGGATACTTTTCCTTAACCATTTTGCTGAACTTTAGTCCGTTCATAACGGGCATGTTTATATCAGTGAATATGATATCCGGCCGGTTTTGTTCAATCAGCTTCAGCGCCTCATCGGCATTTGAAGCCTCTCCCACGATTTCAATATCGAGTTTATCCCATTCTATGCAGTTTTTTAATAAATTTCTTTCAAGGTATTCATCATCAACTATAATCAACTTTATTTTTTCATTCATTATTGTCCTTCTCCTTTATTGCCGGGAAAATGATTGTGGCCTCACAGCCTTTTCCTTTTTCGCTTTTTACTTCAAAGACAGGTGAATCAAAATAAAGCTTCAAGCGTTCCCTCGTTATCTTGAGCCCTGCACCGCTTTTTTCGCCGTTTAAAAGCTTTTCTAATTCTATTTCGTCCATGCCCTGGCCGTTGTCTTTAATTTTTATCACCACCATACCGTCTTTCAGGGCCGCGCTTATTAACAAAATTCCTGCCTGAGGATTATCTTTTATGCCGTGTTTGATTGCGTTTTCCACAAGGGGCTGCAGGGTCAGCCGCGGTATCATCAGCGGCCTGACGTTATCGTCAATCTGCCAGTCGACAGTAAACTTATCCTTAAATCTGATAAGCTGTATCGTCAGATACTGCTTTATCATTTCAAGTTCTTCGTTAATCGTGACTGTCTCGCTGCCGCTGTTCAAAAATGACTTATAGAATTTGCCTAATGCCACGACAATTTTGTAAACCTCTTTATTCTGCCCGGACAGGGCAAGGGAGCTTATCGCATCAAAGGAATTGTAGAGAAAATGGGGTTTTATCTGCAGTTGAAGCGCTTCAAGCTCCGCTTTTCGCTTGGCTTTCTGCTCGTTCACCATGTCCTTAAAGAGGGTTTGAATCTCCCTGACCATGATGTTATAGACATTCTGGAGCATGCCTATCTCGTCTGAGGTCTTTCGAATATGTACTTCTGTGAAATTTCCGTCTTTCACGCTGCTCATCGCTTTGGCAAGGCGGTTTATCGGCCTTGTTATCGAAAGCGATATGAACATTATGGAGACAGCGAACATGACCAAGGTTATAAGCATAAGGACAGCTACAAATATCTTGAACGTCTGTTCCTGTGCGGCCAGCTCGTTAATCGGGGTGATGGTCGCTATCGTCCAGCCATAGTCGTTTTTTACGCTGGCAATAATGTGTTGTTTCCCTTTTATCTTTTTGTATTGTGATACATTGCCATCTTTTATACTCTCTGTAATAAGCTTCAGCTCATTGCCATCAATGTTACCGGAACTGATAACCGGTTTCCTGTTTTCGTCGCAAACTATGATTTTCGTGTCATTCACTTGTTTGCCGAAAGATGAGTAAATATAATCTGTTGAAATATTCACCACCATATAGCCGATGGGCTTCTGTGTGTTGATATCGTTAATTCTTCTCATCAATGAAATATAGTTTCGGCTCGTGTTGTCAAAAGCGCCGCCGGCGTTTACCTTCAGAATATAGCCTCCGAACTTTTCGTCAAGTTCCTTGTACCAATCTGTCGATTTAAGTTTTTTAAGGCTCAGGTTTTTCATATCGTCATTTTCAACGTAATACTCATGCCCGTTATTATCAAATATGTATATTGATGAAATGGCCTCATAGAAATTAGTAAACTCAGTAAGGTAATTGTCTATTTGCTTTTGCGTATAATCTTTAAGCCCATTTGAACGAAGAACCGATTGTATTGCAGAACTGGATATCAGCATTTTGGACTGATTATTAACCGTATCAATAATCAAATCAAGGTTTGAACTGATAGTATTGACGCTGTCGGAAGATAGCTGTTTTATTTTTTGCTCTGTCATATTTGCATTCAGCCTCTCAAATGTCAAGAAACATAGAGACGCAAAAAGGATAAAAACTGTCAAGTAATAAACAATGACCTTAACCGACAATTTTGCGTTCAAAATCCATCTTAAAAATTTTTTCATTGATTTCTCCTCACTTAAACAGTGATCCAATAAAAAATTTATCAAAATCGCCGATACTTAAAATTGCATAGTAATAATATTTTAATATATAGAAAGTTCTTATACAAGTATCACAAAATTGTTATGGATTTTATACCAAAGCGATAGCTTTTACACATAAATATTTTACTACAAATTAATCTTTTTGGTATATATAACGGAATACAAGTAAAAATATCATTTATTTTAGTAAAAATATTATGTTCAGCTTTTTATCCTAATGGGTTACTATGTAACCATCCGATAATCCGAATAAATTTACAATTGGAGGGTGAATAATGAAAAGGTTTGTAAAAAAAGCCGGCGCTCTGCTCCTTGTCGCTGCAATGGCAGTCGGTATAACCGCCTGCAAAAGCTCTGACAAGAAGGCAGAATCATCGCAAAGCGGCAAAGTTACATTGACATACTGGAATATCTTCACAACTGAACCGCAGAAGTCAATGGCCGCTAATATCATTAAAAAATGGAACGATGACAATCCAGATATCCAAATTCAAGCATCCTCAACCGAAAACGACGCATATAAAACTAAAATCAAGACAGCAATCTCAGCCAATGAAGCACCTGATATCATTTATTCATGGACACAGGGTTTCATGCAGCCTTTCGTTGAGGCAAATAAACTTCTTGCCCTTGACGATTATCTGAACGACGGTACTAAAGACAAAATGCTGCCAGGCGCCCTTGATACCGTTACTTTCAACGGCAAGGTTTATGGCCTCCCCTATCAGCAGCAGGCTGGTGCCCTTTATGTCAACACAGAACTCTTTAAGAAATACAATGTCAAAATTCCTACGACATTTGACGAACTCTTAACTGCAGTTAAGACATTCCGTTCAAAGAATATCACCCCGATGGCACTTGGCGAAAAAGACGAGTGGCCGGGCATGTGGTATTATGACATGATCGCCCTTCGCACAGCAGGTGCAGATCTTTGCACAAAAGCTTTGACAGGCCAAGCCTCATTTGAAGACAAAGCATTTGCTGATGCAGCCGATAAGCTCCTTGAGCTTGTAAAGGCTGGAGCTTTTGATCCGGGCGTCATGGGTCTTACCAGAGATGAATCCAATGCCCAATTTACACAGGGTAACATCGCGATGTACTTCGGCGGAAACTTTGAGGCCGCACAGTATGACGCTGATAACTCTGCTGTAAAAGGAAAGATTGAAGCTGTTCCGTTCCCGGTTGTTTCAGGCGGAAAAGGCGATCCTAAGGAATATATCGGAGGCGGCAGTGACTGCCTGCTCATTGCAGCTAATACAAAGCACAAAGACGAGGCTGTAAAAGCTGCTAAATATCTTGCACAGAACCTCTCTTCACAGGGCTATCTTATTGGCGCAGGACTCCCGATGTGGAAATATGATGACATTGACGAATCAAAGATTGATCCGCTTACCCAGCAGATTATGAAAAATATCGTAAATGGTTCGACTGGATGTGTTCCGGCGTGGGATATCTTCCTCACTGGTGACAAAGCTCAGGTACATAAGGACTTGGTTGCTAGAATATTCGGCAAAACAATTACAGGCGAAGAATTCGCAAAACAGATGCAAGCACAGGTTAATGGTTAATTTTTAACCGGGTAATCCCCGCCGGTTAACCCCGGCGGGGTATCCTCCCTATTTTACACAGGCTTTCGAAAATAATACGGCGGGCAAAACCGCAGTTTTATAATAGCAGGCTTCTTATTAAGCCTGCCGATAAATTATTGAATAGTTAGAAGGTTGTTTATGGAAAAATTGCTCAAAGATAAAAAAGCAATCTTCCTTTTCGTATTTCCGGCCTTTTTGATATTCGCTGTTATAGTATTGCTTCCAATATTATTTTCATTTATTTACAGCCTTCAAAACTGGAACGGAATAAGTAAAGGTATTTATATCGGATTCGATAACTACAAAAAATTATTTGTAAATAACGCCGACGATTTCTTAAAGTCAGTTTGGAACTCATGTATACTGGCAATTTTGTCGGTGTTTATCCAGCTTCCTATCTCACTCCTGCTCGCTTTGGTTCTCGCACGGGGCATCAAAGGAGAAAAGACATTCAGAACCGTATTCTTTATTCCCGTCATTCTTTCAACTGTTGTTATCGGCCAGCTTTGGATGAAAATATATAATCCAAACTATGGCCTTCTCAACATAATACTTAAGAACATTGGCCTTGCATCTTTGCAAAATGCATGGCTTGGCAATCCAAAAACGGCACTCGGAGCAGTTTTTGTCCCCATTCTGTGGCAGTACATCGGTTATCATATGCTTCTTATGTATGCCTCGGCAAAATCAATTTCTACAGATATATATGAGGCAGCAAAAATAGACGGTGCAAACGAGGCAACCACTGCCTTTAAAATTACTATCCCATTGATGAAACCGATTATAAAGGTTTGTGTTGTTTTCGCCGTTATTGGTTCTTTTAAAGCATTCGACCTTATCTATGTTCTTACAAACGGCGGACCACTCCACGCAAGCGAAGTGCCGACAACACTTATGTACACAACAATATTTGCGAAATACCAGTACGGTTACGGCAGTGCAATGGCTATATTCATCATCGTTGAATGCCTCGTATGCACAATTTTGATAAATAAACTCTTTGGCAAAGATGAAACATATTGATTATCTGACTATCTTATTCAAACATGCCGGTTCAACTCGGCGGATAGGAGCTTATCATGCAAAATACAGATGTAGCTGCAATTAAAAAACCTGCTCATAAAATTCATATAGGTAGAATTATAGTCTTCACTTTGCTGGTAATTTGGGGTATAATACAGGTATATCCGATATTTTGGCTGTTTCTTTTTTCCTTTAAAAACAATACTGAAATCTTCGGCGGAAATGTGCTGGGATTTCCTAAGGTATGGCAATTCTCTAACTACTCAACTGCTATGACCAGCGGCAACGTCGGGATCTATTTTTTGAACAGCCTTATCATAACAGTTGTGACAATCATTGTTTCAAGTATACTCATTGCGACAACTTCATATGCGATTGTGCGCATGAAATGGAAGCTGAGCAAAGTGACGCTCACAGTCTTTACGATGGGACTGATGATACCGCTCCATGCGGCATTGCTTCCGCTGTTCGTCATACTTAAAAACCTTGGACTTCTTAATACCCATCTTGCGCTTATTGTTCCTTATGTAGCATTTGCGCTTCCTATGGGCATTTTCATCATGACAGGATTTCTTTACAGCATTCCACGAGAGCTTGAAGAGGCCGCTTGTATAGACGGCTGCAACATTTATCAGATTTTTGTGCGTATTATTTTGCCGTTGATACGCCCAGGCCTCGCAACAGTCGCTATCTTCACTTATCTCTCAACTTGGAATGAACTTATGTTTGCTAACACATTTATCAGCGATGAAAAAATAAAAACGCTGACTGTTGGTATTATGTCACTTTCAGGACAGTATCAAACCGACTGGGGTCCAATTGGCGCAGGTCTTATGATTGCGACAATACCTACCCTTATCATCTACGCGTTCTTAAGCGAACAGGTTCAAAAATCCCTTATCGTCGGTGCTGTTAAAGGATAATAAGTTTTATGTGAAAATACGACCTGGATTCCCTTTTTCAATTTACCCACTTTGGCCTTCGCGGTCTGCGGATGGCAGACCGCGAATTTGCCATATTATAAAGCAAGGCTCTTCCTGCGCAATTTTGCGGAGGAAAGCCTCAAATTTGTTTTTGGTTGATTTAAGCCCGCTTAGTCTTCGGACGGCAGGCTTCTTCAATATTCAAATAAAAATGCTTATATTAGCCAAACTAATCCTGGGAGGTAGTCGCATGGATAACAATCTTCCTTATCTTGACAGCAGCTTGAGCTTCGAAGAACGGGCGAAAGACCTTGTTTCTCGCATGACGCTCGAAGAAAAGGTTTCGCAGATGCTTTATACTTCGCCTGCAATCGAGCGGTTAGGTATTCCGTCTTATAACTGGTGGAATGAAGGCCTTCACGGCATAGCGCGTGCCGGTGTCGCTACAGTCTTTCCTCAGGCGATCGGCCTTGCCGCAACTTTCAACCCTGAACTTGTAGAAAAGGTCGCTGATGTCATCTCCACTGAAGGGCGCGCAAAATACCACGAATTTCAGCGCAAAGGCGATCACGATATTTACAAAGGTTTGACCATTTGGTCACCGAACGTAAATATTTTCAGGGATCCCCGCTGGGGCCGCGGCCATGAAACCTACGGAGAAGACCCATATCTGACTGGTGAGATCGGCAAAGCTTTTGTAAGAGGTCTTCAGGGCAAGGATAAAAAGTTCTTAAAGACCGCCGCCTGCGCAAAGCACTTTGCAGTACACAGCGGCCCAGAAGCTGAACGCCATTCATTCAACGCCGTAGTCTCCAAAAAGGACCTGCGTGAAACATACCTTTACGCTTTCCGCGAGCTTGTAAAGGAAGCCAAGGTTGAGGGTGTCATGGGTGCCTACAACCGTACAAACGGCGAACCTTGCTGCGGAAGCAAAACCCTGCTTAAAGACATACTCCGCAAAGAGTGGGGCTTTAAAGGTTATGTGACCTCTGACTGCTGGGCAATTAAGGATTTTCACGTCAACCACCATGTTACTAAAAACGCAATTGAATCGGTAGCAATGGCTCTCAACAACGGCTGCGATACCAACTGCGGCAGCATGTTCGCGAACCTGCTCATCGCGTATCAGGAAGGGCTGGTAACCGAGGATGCAATCGACAGGGCAGTTGAGCGCTTAATGGTTACCCGTATGAAACTCGGTTTGTTCGCAAAACCGGGAGAAGACCCGTATGCTAATATCCCATATGAGTTAAATGATTGCCCCGAACACAAGAAGTTCAACCTTGAAACATCAAAGAAAACACTTGTACTCTTGAAAAACGAGAACAATATCCTTCCGCTCGATAAGAAAAAGATAAAATCTATAGCGGTAATAGGGCCAAATGCCAACAGCCGCAGCGCACTTATAGGCAACTACCATGGCACTGCTTCCCGCTATTATACCGTACTCGACGGCATACAAGACGCCCTTGGTGAGGATGTCCGCGTATATTACGCAGAAGGATGCCATTTGTGGAAAAACAAAACGGAAGAGCTCGCTCTTGAAGGTGACAGGCTTGCCGAAGCTGTTTCCGCCGCAGAGCGTTCCGACGTCGTTGTTCTCTGCCTCGGCCTCGATGAGTCCCTTGAGGGTGAAGAGGGTGACGAGTCCAACGCCTTCAACAGCGGAGACAAGATAGGGCTTGAGCTCCCCGGTCTGCAGCAAAAACTTATGGAAAAGGTTGTCGCAACCGGAAAGCCCGTTATACTCGTTCTGCTCGCAGGCAGTGCGCTCGCAGTAACCTGGGCTCAGGAGCATGTTCCCGCCATTATTCAGGCGTGGTATCCGGGAGCTGAGGGCGGAAAAGCTATCGCTTCGCTGCTCTTCGGCGAATTCAGCCCCTCAGGACGGCTTCCTGTAACTTTCTATAAGTCAACTGATGATCTGCCGGATTTCCGTGACTATTCAATGGAAAACCGCACCTATCGTTACTTTAAAGGCACACCGCTTTATCCCTTCGGCTACGGGCTGAGCTATACGAAATTTAAGTATTCAGACCTGTCGCTTTCAAGCAAGGTCATAGCTGCAGGCGAAAATCTGTCTGTCACCGTAACCGTTGAAAATGTCGGCAATATGGAAAGCGATGAAATCGTAGAACTCTACCTTCAGGATTTAGAGGCAAGCGTCAGGGTTCCGATTTGGCAGCTTGAAGGAATCAAACCTATACACCTAAAGCCCAACGAGAAAACAAAGGTCACATTTGAGCTGACCCCACGCCAGATGTCGCTTATCGACAATGACGGAAACCGTGTCCTTGAACCGGGCTATTTCAGAGTTTATGTCGGCCCGTGCCAGCCGGATAAGAGAAGCGTAGAGCTTACCGGCCAGGAGCCGCTCAGCGCGGAATTCGAGGTTCAAGGTCAAAAATTAGAGATGGAATATTGATTTTGACAACAGCAGTTTACAGACGGCTTAGTACACCCAATAATAATGACAACAACCGCATTTAACTAAGACATCTTAGCACCTCGGCAATCTTATAACAGCATTTATCTAAGACGCCTTAGTACACCGACAATGCAAAATCTCATTTGTAATTCCAGGACCTGGCTACTAATAATACCGACACAATACAAAATTAGGAGGTTCCACAATGAACGGAACAATGAAAGCCGCTGTAATGAACAAAGTTGGCGAAATCAAGCTCGAAACGCTTGATATCCCAACACCGAAAGACGACCAGGTACTTGTCAAAATCAAGCATGTCGGCATATGTGGTTCGGACGTACATTATTTTGAGCACGGGCGAATCGGAGATTTTGTTGTCCGGGATCCGATAATACTCGGACATGAAAGTGCCGGCGAAGTCGTTGAAGTGGGGCGAAATGTAAAACATCTCAAAGTTGGTGACAAAGTAACCCTTGAACCGGGTTATACCTGCGGCAAATGCGAGTACTGCAAAACCGGCAGATACAACCTTTGCCCAGACGTCGTTTTCATGGCGACCCCACCTTACAACGGAGCTTTTGTGGAATATGTAGCTTATCCTGCTGATATGGCGTTCAAACTGCCGGAAAACATGGATACGGTTGAAGGCGCTCTTATCGAGCCTCTCGCAGTCGGCCTGCACGCTGCCCGCACAGCAGACGCTCATATCGGCCAAACGGCTGTAGTTCTCGGAGCTGGCTGCATCGGACTTGTTACACTGATGTCCCTTAAAGCCATGGGCGTGTCAGAGGTTTACGTCTCTGATGTTATCGAGAAGCGGCTTGACAAAGCGCTGGAGTGCGGCGCGTCAGGGGTTATCCGCGCGGATAAAGAAGATACCGTAGAGACAATAAACAAACTGACGAACGGGCAGGGAGCGGATCTGGTCTTTGAAACCGCCGGCAATAAGATTACCACCAAGCAAACAGTAAATTTGGTAAAACGCGGCGGGAAGATCGTTCTTGTCGGCATGGCTCCGGACGCAACGATCGACTATGATTTCATCTCTTTGATTTCAAAAGAGGCTTCTATTTCAACCGTCTTCCGTTACCGCAATCTTTATCCGACAGGGATAAAAGCTGTTTCGTCTGGACTTATTCCTATCCGCAAGATTGTCACAAACTTCTTTAAGTTTGAGGACACCCAGTATGCAATGAAATATTCCATCGAAAACGCACGAGATATGGTCAAAGGCGTTATTGAGTTTGACTAACCGTTTACCCCCTTTTATACAAGGCCGCCGGTGGTATACACCGGCGGCCTTGTAGTTTGTTTGCAGTATTAAAAACAGCCCGTCTAAAACTTAGACGGGCTGTTGCTGTATACTTTTACTTTATATCAAATTTATAAACCGTTGTTTCGTCGTACTTTTCTCCTGCCTTTAGAACAGGGCTTTCAAACTGCGGCTTATTTATAGCGTCTGGGGCAAACTGTGTTTCAAAGCAGAATCCTGCCCTCTTTTCATAGACAAAACCGTCTTTGCCTTTTTGGTCGCCTTTAATGAAGTTGCCGCAGTAAAATTGCATGTCCGGCAATGTTGTTGAGCATGTCATATGGCGGCCGCTGTTCTTGTCCCATGCCTCGGCAGCTATGCCCATCTTATGGCCTTTGTCCAGCACCCAGTTGTGGTCATATCCGCCCGCATAATTGAGCTGATAATAGTCGTCGTCAATGCGCTCGCCGATGGCGTGGAAATCACGGAAATCCATTGGAGTGCCTGCGACATCGAGTATTTTCCCCGTCGGGATGCTTTCATTATCGGCCTCTGTAAAGCGCGCCGCATAGATTTTTACCAGTATCGGATGAATGTTTCCCGACTTATGTCCGGCGAGGTTGAAATATGAATGGTTTGTAAGGTTGCAGATGGTGTCTTTGTCGCTTTCAGCTTCATAGTGAAGTGTAAGCTCGTTATCATCGCTCCACGAATAGGTCATCTTAACCTTCAGCGTTCCGGGGTAATTTTCTTCGCCGTCAGGGCTTGTGTATCGCAGCTCAAGGACATCGTCCGTCCCGTTTGATTTTACTTCGCAGTCCCAAACCTTGGAATCAAAGCCAAATATGCCGCCGTGCAGGTGGTTCCGACCGTCATTGCAGTTGAGCTGATATTCGCGGCCGTTTAATGTGAATTTCCCGAGCCCTATGCGGTTGCCGCAGCGGCCTATTGCCGCCCCGTAAAAATAGCTGCGGGACTCATAACTCTCAATATTGTCATATCCGAGCACAATATCGTCAATCTTTCCGTCCCGGTCTGGAACTTTAATTGATACTATTGTCCCGCCGTAGCTGCAAACAGAAACTTCGCACCCAGACTTGTTTCTGAATGTATATAACGTCACAGGTGTTCCGTCTTTGGTCTTTCCAAAGGGTTTTGAGGTAATCTTAGTCATTTTTTATTCCCCTTTCATATCAATTAAGCCTATTTATTTTAATCATTCAAAGAACGGGCTAACTACCAGGACAGCAGAAAGCACAACAATAAACGCAACGGTTGCTATTGAAACGATATTCTGAGCCTTAGTATTTACATACTTGCCCATGATGCGCTTGTCGTTGACGAGGATAATCATAAATATAAGTATGACAGGAGACAGTATACCCGCAATCTGCTGTGTAACAACGGCGAGCTTTATAAGCGGAATGCCCGGAATAAGTACCAGCGCCGCGCTCGCTGCTATCATAAAGGTGTAAATGCCGAAGAAAAACGGTGCCTCTCTGAAATCATTGTCAACACCGCTCTCAAATCCGAAAGCCTCACATATGGCATAGGCGGTGGACAGCGGTATAATTGCACAGGCAAGCAGCGCCGCGCCGAGCAGCCCTATACCGAACAGGGCGGAGGCGTACTCCCCGGCGATGGGGGCGAGCGCTTTTGCAGCCTGGTCCGCTGTAGTAAAGGTGATATGTGATTTATAAAGCGTCGCCGCAGTGCAGACGATAATGAAAAATGCTATGGCGTTGCCCCATATGGCGCCAAAATAGACGTCCAGCTTTTCGTATTTATAATCCCTGAGCGACAGGTGTTTGTCGACGACGGTTGACTGCAAATAAAACTGCATATACGGCGTGATTGTCGTTCCGATAAGGCCTATCAGCGTCAAGATATACCCCTTGTTCAATTCAAAGGTGGGGTGGACCATACTTCTGAAAACATTTGACCAGTCGGGTTTTGCCTGAAACGCTGATATGATATAACCGAAAAAGACAAAGGTAAATGCGAGAAAAACCTTTTCAACCTTGCTGTAAGAGCCTTTGGTGACAAGCGCCCAGATAAGCACAGCGGCAATCGGTACGGATATGAATTTGCTGACATGGAACAGCCCGAGGCTCATGGCGACGCCGGCAAAGTCGCCCATTACAAGCCCGAAATTCGCAATCAGAAGAACTGTCATAGCGAAAAACGCCCATTTTACGCCGAATTTTTCCCTGATAAGGTCAGAAAGCCCCTTGCCCGTAACAACAGCCATCCTCGCATTCATTTCCTGAACTACCGAAAGGCCAAGGGTTATGATGAGCAGCCCCCACAGCATTTTATAGCCGTAATTAGCACCTACTGACGAGTAAGTCGCAATGCCGCCCGCATCGTTTCCCGCATTGACTGTAATTATGCCAGGGCCCAGTATCGCTAAAACCGAGAGAACACTGCGAAGCTTTCTTCTTGTTTTTTCTTTCATATCGCATTGCCCTCCCGTTATTTATATTTTTCGTGCAGCAGATTATCGACGACATCGCCGACTACTACAATGCCGAGTAAAAATTCATCCCTATTGATAACCGGCACAGCAAGCAGGTTATACTTATAAACAATCTCATTCAGCGTTTCTATGTCATCGTCATCATAGACAGATATAAATTCTTTATCCATTATCTGAGACAGTTTGACGTTTGGCTCCGATATGACAAGGTCACGCAGCGATACAGTCGCCAGCAGCCGTTCATTCTCGTCAACCACATAAATATAGTTTATCGTATCGGCCTCCGGCTTTAAACGCCGCAGCTGCAAAAATACGTCGCCGACAGTATAGTCGCTGCTGAATGCGAGATAATCCGTCGACATGACGCTGCCGACTGTACCTTCGGGGTATTCCATAAGTTCCCTGACCTCATCGGAGGTCTCGCGGTTCATCTCGCGCAGTATGCGCTCGGCCTTATCTGGATGAATAGCGTCAAGGATATCCGCCACCTCATCCGACGGCATTTTTTCAAGCAGTTCGGCGGCTTTCGTGTCTGTCAAGCTTTCGATAATATTGGCTCTCGCCTCGGGTTCCATCTCTTCGAGTATATCGGCCGCCTTTTCTTCATCAAACGACGCAAAAACAGAGTTCTGCGACTTGCGGTCAAGCTCTTCTATTATATCCGCTAAATCTGACGGGTGGAGGGTTGAAAGCTTTGACGATTGCTTTGAAAGCTTTATGCCCGGGCGGTCAGTATCAATCGTCTCAACATCGTCCCACAAAATCAGCTTGCTGGGAATAGAGGCGCCGAACCTTTTTAGTATGGATTTAAGCGGCTTTGCTACGCCAAGGCGGCGCAAAAGCCCCTCAAGGCCGACGTCAACGGCTACAAGGCAGATGCCAGCGGAGGTTATGGCGAGCCTTAAATCGTTGACCCTAACAACCTTATGCCCGTCGGTATCAACAATCTGCCTATCCTGAATATCACGATCCAAAAATATCACATTATCGCCGGAAAGCTCCGTCAGTTTGATTTCTTTGCAGAAAAAGACATATTGGCCGTTATCTTTAATTATATCAATAGTTGAGGAGTCAAGAATCCTGCCGTCGCGCAAAGCGACACCGATAACCTTCGGGTGTTGAGAACCGATTTCAACCGCAAGGTCGGCAATCTTCCCGATGGCTGTCTCACTGTTGCTGAAAATACTGCTGCCGATAATACGGCTCAGGTAAAAAGTTGAGACAAGATACATTTTTAACCCCCCATTCTTGATATTAGTGTGCCAATAAAACCAATTAATTATCGATAACGCATTTGTTGTATACAAAAAAATAGTCCGCACCAAGACGGTGAGGACTGATACTGCTCGTACGAGTTTTAGCACTTAAAGGCGGTGAAATTGAAATGGGTTACGCCTTAATACGGCGAAACCTGTTAACCAGTTGGAACTGTCTCCAGCTCTTCACGGCATCAATCCATATCCTTTAAGTAACCTCACCTACCGAGAGATTTAAAGCCCGCTCAAAACGGGAAATATTCACTTTAACCATAACTATCATAGTTTATTAAATTCACAGTGTCAACAACTATTTCAATAATATATTAAAATCAAATAATTTTGGTGGTTTTATTCATTACAAAAACCTGAAAATTGACAAAATAATAAGCAAAACACCGGGAACTGCAGAGGTAATTGAGTCATATTTATCCGGCAGCTTCCTGCGCTTTTCGGATAAGTATTTGCCAGCGCCGAGCCCGGTGCTTAAAAACGCCAGCTGACACAACCCTACCGCAAATGGTATGTACCAAGAACAAAGCCCCGATAGGGCGCTGCCAAAACCTGCGGCCAATGAATCGACGGATAGGGCAAAACCGAGCAGAATTGCCTCCTTTTTATCGATATCGCCTGACGCGTCAATATCGCCTGCCTCAGGGTTGTTTTTTAGTATCTCAATAGTTATCCCCAGCGATTTTATTATTATCCTGCAAAGCGTTTTGGGGCTCTCTTCGGCTATATCGCCCTTTGATTTCTTACTGCGCTTTATATGCGTTTTGATAATCATAAACACGCCAAGCGCCGCAAGAATAGCCGCGCCGATAATTTTAGCCGCCATTGGGGGCAAAACGCCGGCGAGGGTGCTGCCGAGAAGCAACGCCACGGCGCAATAGACAACTGAAAACGCACATATAATGAGTTTTGACATAAGCGGTATTCGCGTCCCGTTTAATCCATACGAAAATCCGGCGAACAAAGCGTCTATACTCAGCGTCACCGAAAGCATTATTATTCCAAAAAGCATTAAACCAGCTCCGTTGACATATCCCTTATTGCTCCGCCGTACAGTATATGAAAATTAAACATGCAATGTTCAGCGCTGTGATATTAGAGCCTGTTCGCGAATAGATATATACTGATTCTTACGCCGTTTTCCGCCCAAAGAGAAAATATCCCCAATCGAAAGGATGACTATAGTAATGACGTTGACCGATAGAAGGACCGTTTCAGCTAAACCGAGGGGACTTAGCGAAAAAGAAGCCTCAAGGCTCCTTAAAAAATACGGTGAAAATGTCTTTGCCAAGGGCAAAAAGGTAAGCGCCCTTAATATCTTTGTCTCCCAATTTAAGGACATACTCATTATCATCCTCATCGCCTCGACAATTCTTTCATTTTTAATGGGCGATGTGACGGAGGCAATAGCAATTATATTGATTATCCTTCTCAATTCCATTATGGGATTTGCGCAGGAATATAAAACTGAGAAAACACTGGACGCGCTAAAGGATATGGCCGCACCGACGGCCCATGTGCTGCGCGACGGCATACCTAAAGAGATACCGGCGGCCCAGGTTGTCCCCGGTGACATAATATTGCTGGAAGCCGGCGACCGAGTGCCATCTGACGCTGTGCTCTTTGAAGCGAATGATTTGCAGGCGGACGAGTCGTTATTAACAGGCGAGTCGCTGCCTGTTGAAAAAAGAGCAAATGCAGAAGGCGACGCCGGCCGCGTATTTATGGGCACCATGATTACAAACGGGCGGGGCAAGGCCAAAACTATACATACCGGCATGAATACCGAGATGGGCAAGATCGCCGGTATCCTTACCGAGATCGAAAGCAGCGAAACCCCGCTCCAAAAGCGCCTCTCGGAACTTGGAAAATACATAGCTATCGGCTGCCTTTTAATCTGCGCGGTCGTCACCATAACGGGTATCCTGCGCGGCGAAAACGTAATGGATATGATAATCACCGGTATCTCGCTCGCTGTCGCCGCCGTCCCTGAGGGGCTGCCCGCCATCGTCACAATCTCACTGGCACTCGGGGTCAGCAGGATGCTCAAACGCAACGCGCTTATCCGCCGCCTGCCAGCCGTCGAAACCCTCGGCTGCGCCACCGTCATCTGTTCCGACAAAACCGGGACATTGACGGAAAACCGCATGACGGTCAGAAAGATTGTGACGCTCACACATTCAGTTGACGTTCACGCTGAAAAAGACGGGGCTTCGTTTTTCTGCGGCGACGAAAAGATTAAGCCGCTAAAGCAGGACGACGTGCGGATGACACTGGAAGCCGGGGTTATCTGCAACAACGCCCAGCTTTTGCGGGGGAAAGAGCCTAAAATCAGCGGCGACCCGACCGAGGGCGCACTGCTTGTCGCCGCGTACAATGCAGGGATAAACCCCGATTCGCTAAACAAAAAAGCCAAAAGAATATCCGAGCTGCCCTTTGACAGCAACCGCAAGTGCATGTCCGTAATAGTAGAAGAAAACGGCACGCGCAGGCTTTATGTCAAAGGTGCGCCTGACGTCATATTGGACAAATGCACGCAGGTTTACAGCGGCAAGGAAATGCTCTTCACTTCAAAGATGAAAAAAGAAATAATAAAGAAAAACGACGAGATGGCCGACGCCGCACTCAGGGTTTTGGCGATGGCTTACAAGGACCTGCCGCCAGAAACTGAAAAGGCTACTGTATCAATGGAAAACAACCTTGTTTTTCTGGGCCTTGAGGGCATGATGGACCCGCCGCGCAGGGAAGTTTACTCAGCCGTCCGCAAATGTATCCGCGCCGGGATCAAGACCGTTATGATAACGGGCGACCACAAAAAGACAGCGGCCGCCGTCGCCAAAGAACTCGGTATCCTGCGGTGGCAGTCATCCCTCGTCGTGACCGGCGCCGAACTTGATAAGATGAGTGACGAACAGCTTAGGCACATCGCCCCGCGGGCCGCTGTCTTTGCAAGGGTATCCCCGGCCCATAAGCTCCGCATTGTCAAGGCCTATAAGGCAAACGGCAATGTAGTGGCAATGACCGGCGACGGGGTCAACGACGCCCCGGCTGTCAAAGAAGCGGACATAGGGGTCAGCATGGGGATTACCGGAACGGACGTGACAAAAGAGGCGTCTGCGGTGATCCTGCTGGACGACAACTTTGCTTCTATGGTTGCGGCGGTCGAGGAGGGCCGCGTAATCTACGGCAATATACGCAAATTTATCCGTTACCTGCTCTCTTGCAACATAGGTGAAGTCCTTACTATGTTTGTCGGTATGCTGATGGGGCTGCCTGTAGTGCTCACGCCTATTCAGATTCTCTGGGTCAATCTTGTGACCGACGGGCTTCCGGCTATCGCCCTCGGCCTCGACCCGCCCGATGACGACGTGATGACCAAAAAGCCCCGGGGCACAAACGAAAGCGTATTTTCAAACGGGCTGGCCTCGATGATGATATTCCGCGGCTGTATAATAGGGCTTAGCACGCTGGGGGCTTTCATCACCGTATTTAAATACGGTGGCCTTATAATGGCAAGGACCTGCGCCTTCGTAACACTGGTTACAGTCCAGCTTATCCATGTTTTTGAATGTAAATCTGAAACCAAAAACATCTTCCATATCAAGTTTTCCAATAACCCGTTTCTTATCTTTTCTGTGCTTATCTCTGCTCTGCTAATGCTGGTCGTGATTTATATTCCGTACCTGCGCCCAATCTTCGGCACCTGTGTTATCGGGCCCCGCGAATACTTCTGGATTTTTATGTACTCAATCCTCGGCCCGTTAATCTCCGCCGTTGTGTTCCGCGAAAAGAAAAATAAGCATTATTAATTTAAATGAAAGGCAATACAAAACCGGCAAAAAATATGCGCATCCGCACTTGACAGGCAACATTCTTTTATGTATAATATAACTCGTCTTCGGAAGTGTGCGGATGTAGCTCATTTGGCAGAGCGCCACCTTGCCAAGGTGGAGGTAGCGAGTTCGAACCTCGTCATCCGCTCCAGAGTGTTAAACTTGCTCATGTAAAACGCTTCTCGCAATGCGGGGAGCGTTTTGTTTTTGCCCGCGTTTTACGCCCGTATCTTAAATTAAGGCTAATGACACAGCAGGCTGAGCCTGCACGCAAGCCGCGCTCCTCACTTCGTGGGGAGCGTTTTTGCTCGATGTTATGCATGGCGCATAAAGCCGGTTTTTTGCGGATCGACGGGAGTTTGAATGGAAATTCAAAACTCCCGTTTCTCGTAGACGCACAATCTCTTTTCTGTGCATTTGATGTTCATCATATGCTGCTCAAAATGCTCGGAGGTTATGCCAAATGGTGTGGTCTTTTTTCATACATTTGAAAAAATAACGCGCTCCGCCGGATAGTTTTTGAACGGCCGTGTTCTTCGTAACTGAAAAACGCAGCCGCTTTTTTGTTGCCATTTTTCAAAAAGTACTGCCCTGCAGTGGATGATGAAGTGTGTCCGGTGGGGGTTATGGGAGGCATACCTCCGGTGTGTACAGTATCCGCGGTCGTTAATTTTACACCCACATTTTATATATTAATATTGTAATATGTAAGAAACTACTGTATAATATGTATATACGTGAACAATATAGATTAACGAATATAGTCTTATTTCGAGCTGTTCTGGCAACAGGCGTATGAGGTTTTGATTTGGCTGAATTAACGTGCAGGAGGCTTTTATATGTCAAGTAACATTGATAATACGGAATATGATGACTATATTGCTGAGCTAAGTTATTTTTCACACCGAATATCTACGCCTGAATGGAAAATCATTCCGGCACCACTCGCTGCAGTTGACCTAACTTATATTGTTTGCGGAAAAGCGGAATATCATGTAAACGGGATTCCTTATATCGTCAAAGCAGGCGATCTGATATATATACCAAAGGGAAGCATGCGCTCTGCAACTACCTTTGAGGATGATTTGATGGAAGCCTATTGCTTAAATATCCAACTTAAAAATCTGAGGGGGCAGGACGTTGAATTGCCGTTTCCTCGTATCAGCAACATCGGAATTCATCAGGATATTATTTCATTATTTAACGATTTAAATAACGATTATTACAGGCGTGAGCCCGGTTATCGCATGAAACTGCGTGGTTGGCTGCAGTTCATTCTTCATCGCTACATACAACTGATCGTTTTCAAGAATGACTCTGATACTTTAGACAGAAGAATCGATAACGTACTGCGATATATCACAAGGCATTATTCCGAAGACCTATCCATTCGGAGTTTTTCCGAAAAATACGGACTCAGTCCGTCATATTTCGGAAAACTATTCATCCGGGCTACAGGAACTTCTTTTCGGCAATATCTTACGAAAGTGCGCATGAATGTCGCGGAGGATATGTTGTTTAGCGGTGAGTATAATGTCAGCACTGTGGCAGCTGCCTGCGGCTTTAATGATGTGTACTATTTTAGTAAAGTCTTCAAGGCATACAAGGGGGTATCTCCTTCCTCTATAATTCCTTCCGTTCCTCATATTTCACGTCATATTCCAGGATGTTATCCGGATGAATTGGAAATATCGGCGTCCGGTCCTGTTTCCCCTGTAAATGACATGAATTCAAATTCCAGTTTGAGCTGAACTGTTCTTTTATAAACGAGGTCGCTTTTAAAGCGGTCTTTTTTTATATCTTCTTCCGCTCGGACAGGAGCAAAAATACCGCCCCGCATCCGTAAAACCTCTTTCGGGGAATCTCCGCCGTCGATATCAATCTGAAAACTTTTTCCGTCTTGGAATTGCAAAATTGTTCAAAAGTTGAACGTCAATCCGTTTTGAACTTAAGGTCTGTGGTTATTTGTTTTATTGTTTAGAAAAATAAATAGTTTAAGATAATTTTATAGTTAATAAGTACAAACCATTTCGAGTTTTTCCATTCAATTATAATTCAGTCTTTGATAATATGTATATAAATTTAAACGGTCAAATCAGAATTTATTCAGCTGAGTATGGTACATATTTACTGCTTTATAAAGGGAGTGATAGTATCAATTCTTGTAAAACAAGACAACTGCTTCTTCATAACATGGTAAGCGACGGAATGGTCTTACAGCGCAATGCGAATGTTAAGGTATGGGGCTGGGCAGAACCAAACGAAAGAATAACAGTTTGTTTTTTGGGGCATACCTATCGGACAACAGCCGATTCAAGCGGAAAATGGGCTGTCACCTTACTGAAACATGAGGCCGGCGGGCCATATGAAATGGAAATCGAAGGCAGTCACAAAATTGTGTTGCATGATATTCTTATCGGCGACGTATGGATTTGTTCCGGACAATCGAATATGCAGCTGCCTATGGCTCGTGTTCGAGATAAATACTCGGATATTGTTAAAAACACAGTCAATCCGCAGATTAGGCAGTTTGACGTACCGGAACATTATGATTTTCATTCGCCATGCCAGAATACCGAGGGCGGTAAATGGCGATGTGTCAGTCCCGAAACGATTCTTGATTTTACCGCGGTGGGATTCTTTTTTGCAAAAGAGCTTTACGAAACATATTCAGTACCGATTGGCTTAATTAAAATGGCTGTCGGAGGTTCTCGTATTGAAGCATGGATGAGCGATGAGTCGTTAGGCGAATATCCGGAAAAAACTGAGATTGTAAATCGGTTTCGTAACGACCAATATGTCAAGCAATTGCTGAAAAACGAAGAAACAAGAGAAAAACAATGGTATGAACAGCTGGATAAGGCCGATCAGGGATTGCAGCCCGGCAGACAAAAATGGTACGCGGAAAACTATGACGATTCTGATTGGGAAACAATGCAAATACCGTCGTATTGGGCAGATGAGGGGCTGGGTGAAAAAAACGGTGCGTTTTGGTTTCGAAAAACTATCATGCTGCCTGCGAAATTGGCAGGACTGCCCGCGAAAATCGTCATGGGGCGCATTGTTGACGCTGATTATGTATACATAAACGGTGAACTTGTCGGAACAACATCCTACCAATACCCTCCGCGGAAATACGATGTGCCCGCAGGGCTTTTAAAAGAGGGAAGAAATACAATTGCCGTGCGGGTGATAAGCAATCGGGGCAAAGGCGGATTTGTTGCCAAAAAAGATTATCAACTTGTTTTCAGCGATCAAAAGATTGATTTGACTGGAGAGTGGAAATACCGGGTCGGTGCTTTTGCCGCGATGCTGCCCGAAAAAACATTTCTCCATCAGATTCCCACAGGATTGTTCAACGGAATGTTCTCCCCCGTATCGGAATATACAGTGAAAGGCGTTTTATGGTATCAGGGCGAATCAAATACGTCAAAGCCTGAGGAGTATGAAGACCTTTTCATCAAAATGATAAAAGCATGGAGAAAAAAGCTCAAGCAGGAAAATTTGCCGTTCCTTTATGTTCAGCTTCCAAACTATCTGGAACGTGAAAATATACAGGCAATCAACAAATGGCCGCTCTTACGCGAAGCGCAGCAAAAGGCCCTCAAACTGCCAAATACGGCGATGGCTGTTACGATCGATATTGGGGAATGGAACGATCTTCATCCGCTCAACAAACACGATGTTGGAAAACGCCTTGCCATGCTTGCCCGAAAAACAGTTTACGGTGATGTTAATGTTGTTGCAATGGGACCTGTTTATGATCACATGGCAATACGGGGTAATAAGGCATTTATAAGCTTTACAAATATAGGAACAGGGTTACTGTCGAAAGACGGAAACAAGCTTCGGAACTTTGAAATAGCAGGAAAAGACGGCAATTTTTATGATGCGGATGCCACAATAGAGAACAATCAGGTGATTGCAAGCTGTGATAAGGTAAGTATTCCTGTAGCAGTACGATATGCTTGGCGCGACAACCCTCAGGACATAAATTTTTATAACAGGGAAGGATTCCCTGCCGCGCCATTCAGAACAAATACTGGCAGCCGCTAAGTGGGGATGAATCAAATGCGAAAAAGGCTCGATAAAAAGTGGAGATTTTACCCGGGCGGGGAGTCACCGTTTTTTGGTGTAAATAACGAGGGCATGGAAGTTAATTTACCGCATGACTTCAGTATTATACAAAAAAGGAATCCTGATTCCAAAGGCGGGGCAGCTAACGCTTTTTTCCCCGGGGGCTTGGGATGCTATAAAAAAAGCATTTATATACCCGAAGACTGGAAAGGGAAGGATGTCCTGCTCGAATTTGAAGGAATCTATATGAATGCCGAGATTCGTTTTAACAAACAGCTTGTGGCTCGGCATATTTACGGCTATACCGGCTTCTTTGTCAATCTGACTCCCTGCGTCAGGTATAACGCGGAAAATGAGATAAGCGTCAATGTCAACAATGACACGCTGCCGAACAGCCGGTGGTACAGCGGTTCGGGTATTTACCGCCATGTTTGGCTCGAAGTGCGCGATCCGGTTCATATAGCTCCATGGGGTGTTTATGTTACGACACCGGTGGTATCCCCTCTACATTCTGTGGTACAAACGGAGACAACTTTGGAAAATGGACTTTCTCAAAAGGTGACGGTTACGCTTCGCTCCCGGCTGATTGACAAAAGCGGGGCTCAAGTAACGTCAACTGAAAATCGGATTGACTTGCCTGCCAACGGCAAATCGGAAGTTAAACAGCTTCTTGATGTCGGGCATACACATCTTTGGTCGGTTGACAATCCATATCTATACATTTTAAAGAGTGAAATTATACAGAATAACGCGGTAATTGATGAAAAGCTCACTTCAGTCGGGATTAGAACGCTTTCTTTTGACGCAAAGCAGGGTTTCAGGCTTAACGGAAAGATAGTAAAACTAAAGGGCGCCTGTGTGCACCACGACTGTGGATTACTTGGTTCAGCCGCCTATGACCGCGCGGAAGAGCGAAAAGTAGAGCTTCTTAAAGCGAATGGTTTTAACGCGATACGATGCGCGCACAACCCGCCGTCGCCGGCATTTTTAGACGCTTGTGACAGACTGGGGATCCTTGTAATAGACGAAGCTTTTGATTGCTGGCGTGAAGCAAAAAATCCTAATGATTACGGGGTTTTCTTTGATATGTGCTGGGAAAACGATTTATCCTCAATGCTGCTTCGCGACCGAAACCATCCTTGCATTATCATGTGGTCGACAGGAAATGAAATTCTGGAGCGTGACGGCCGTTCGGACGGCTATAGGCTTGCAAAGGATTTAGCCGACTTTGTGCGTTTATTTGATAAAACCCGCGCTGTCACGAATGCTCTTTGCCCGATTCCCGGAATCAACGATAAAGTAGATCAGGAGAGTTTAGTTCATAACGGCGATCAATGGGGAGAACTGACAGAAAAATTTATTGAGCCGCTGGATGTTGCGGGCTACAACTATCTGCGGCATCGGTACGAATATGACGGAGAAAAATATCCTAATCGAATTATCTGTGGAACAGAAAGCTATCCGTCGCAGGTGTTCGAAAACTGGGAACAGGTACAAAAAAATCCGCATGTGATCGGTGACTTTGTTTGGACCGGCATTGATTATTTAGGCGAATCTGGCATCGGCAGGGTGTGGTACGGAGAAAGGAAAAGCTATCTTGGCGAGTATCCCTGGCATACGGCCTTTTGCGGTGATTTCGATATTTGTGGCTTCAAACGTCCGCAATCCTATTACCGTGACTGCGTGTGGGGTATTTCCAAGGCACCTTATATCGCTGTATACAACCCGGAACACTACGGTCAGTCTGTCGGCGGCACGCCATGGAGCTGGTCCGATGTGGTATCGTCATGGGATTGGCCCGGTTTCGAAGGGAAACCTGTAGCGGTTGAAGTTTATTGTGTTGATGATGAAGTCGAGCTGTTTCTAAACGGAAAGTCGCTGGGTCGTAAAGCGGCAGGAAAAGAAAATAAATATAAGGTCCTTTATGAAACCGTTTATGAAAAAGGAGAACTTGTTGCGGTCGGATACGCAGATGGAAATATAACGGCAAAAACCGTTTTGAAAACAGCGAAAAATCCGGTCGGGATTCGTCTGACACCGGACAGGGAAATTCTAGATCGCGGTGAGGGGGATTTATCCTATGTCACTGTGGAAATTGTTGATGAAGACGGTAATATCGCAGTTACAGACGAGCGCGATATTTTCTTTGCTGTTTGCGGTCCCGGATCGCTGCTCGCAGTAGGCAACAGCAATCCCGTTTCTGAGGAAATGTATGTAGGCAATCACCGAAGAGCATACAGAGGAAGAGCTATGGCGGTTGTTCGTTCGGAAGGCTTTCCCGGTGAAATCACACTAGAGGCAATGGCAGACGGATTACCTGTTGCCACTGTATCAATTTATTCAGCAGGAAGTTTTGAATGACTGGCGTCTATATTCAATATTTAGTAACAATAATGGGAGGAATAATATGCGTAAAAAAGCTATCGCCCAAAATATTAAAATAATAGCAAAAGACTGGCAGCTCTACAGTCTGTTGATTCTTCCCGTCCTATATTACATAATCTTCAAATACGGTCCGATGGTCGGAAATGTCATTGCGTTTCGAAAATATGTACAGGGCGGTCCCTGGCTAGGAACCGAATGGGTTGGACTCAAATACTTTAAAATGTTTATCAATGACGCACAATTTTGGAGAGCGTTCCGAAATACGATTATCATAAGCGTTTCAACTCTGATTTTTACTTTCCCGATTCCGATAATTTTTGCTTTGCTGCTGAATGAAATTAAAAATGTTGCTTTCAAAAAGTCAGTTCAGACAATCTCATATTTACCGCATTTTCTTTCCATGGTTGTTGTCGCAAATATGATCTATGACTTTTTATCGCCGTCTACCGGCTTTTTAAACCGTATTATTCAATTTTTTACTGGACACACAATTCAATTTATGCAGATTTCCGGTTATTTCGTGCCGATTTATGTTATATCGGCAATATGGCAGGAAACGGGCTGGGGAGCGATTCTTTATCTTGCGGCACTCACAAATATCAATACAGAGCTGTATGAAGCGGCGGAAATCGACGGAGCCGGAAAATTCAAGCAGGCAATTCATGTAACAATCCCCGGAATCATGCCTACCATTGCTATACTATTTATTTTGAACCTTGGCAATCTGTTAAACGTAGGGTTTGAAAAAATCCTCTTACTTTACAATCCTGTCATATATGATACCTCTGACGTTATTTCAACCTATCTATACCGTATGGCGTTCAATTCAAACAGTTTCAGCTACGCTACAGCAATCGGTTTGTTTGAATCAATAATCGGTTTGCTTTTAGTTGTTGGCGCAAACAAATTGACCAAAAAAATTACTGAAACCAGTTTGTGGTGAGAGGAAGAGGGTGAACTATATGTCAGCTATTTCAACGAAATCAAGGGGATATAAAGTATTCCGCATTGTTAATGTATGCATCATGCTTGTGGTAATTGCCGTGACTCTGTTTCCGGTGCTGAATATCTTGGCAAAGTCGTTCAGCGATATAAAAAATCTGACAAAAAATACGGTCACCATCTGGCCGAAAGGCTTTAATATCGACACATACAAAACTATTATGAAAGATATGATGTTTTGGAGCAATTATAGAAACACCATTATTTATACCGTTGTCGGTACACTTGTAAACCTGTTCATGACCACCATATTTGCTTACCCGCTTTCGGTTCCGCGGTTGAAAGGTAAAAAATTTCTGATGGCTTTTGTCGTTTTTACTATGTTTTTTAACGGCGGTATTATTCCGAACTATATGATTGTCAATGGTCTGGGTATGCGCAACACGATTTTCGCCATCGTCATACCGGGGGCAATCAACACATTTAATCTTATCGTGATGCGCACATTCTTTGAGGGAATTCCGCAGGAAATCACAGAAGCTGCCTCTATCGACGGAATGAGTACCTTTGGCATTTTAACGAGGATCGTGCTTCCGCTTTCAAAACCTATTATTGCGACAATGCTTCTTTTCTATGCTGTCGGAATGTGGAACAGCTGGTTCCCGGCATTCCTTTACCTTGACAATAGCAATATGTACCCGGTTACCCTATATCTCCGAAATCTGATTGCCGGTGCATTGTCCGCGACGGGAGCGGATGCGGATTCCCTTGGTACAGTATCAATCAATATCAGATATGTCACCATCGTTTTAACCTCACTGCCGATTCTGTGCGTTTATCCATTTATTCAGAAGTACTTTGTACAAGGTATGACGCTCGGTTCGGTAAAGGGATAATTTTTGCGCGTGATTTTCTTCACATAAATATTTTTTAGGAGGAAAGAGTATGAAAATGAAATTTCTTAAAACTATCGCAGTAATTCTTTCTGCGGTGACTGTTATGGGTGTTACAGCCGGCTGCGCGGGAACAAAACCCGGTTCCAAGGCGTCTTCCGGCAGCAACAATGTAACGGAAAAGGATGGCTTTTTCTGGTCCAGCAAACCTATAACCATCACAATGCTGTTGCAGGACAACACCGGCTATCCTTATAAGGACAGCTGGACGTTCTTTAAAAAACTGAAGGAAAAAACCAATGTGACATTGTCTCCCACAGTTGTCGCACAGTCCGATTATATACAAAAGAGAAGCGTATTGATCGCGTCCGGGCAGGAGCCGGAAATTATTCCGAAAACCTATCCGGGTCAGGAAGACCCGTTTGTCACATCCGGCCGGATTCTGCCTATCAGTGATTACCTTAACCTGATGCCTTATTTCACAAAAGAACTCAAGGAATGGAATCTCACAGATGATTTGAAGACAATCACGCAGGGCGACGGAAAATACTACATCATGCCGGGTTTGCATGAGTCGTTTGTCCAGGATTATTCCATCTGCATGAGAATGGACATCCTAAAGAAGCATAACATTAAAACACCTGAAACATGGGATGAGTTTTACAATGTGCTTAAACAGCTGAAGCAGCTCTATCCGGATGTTATCCCGTTCTCCGACAGGTGGAATCTAGGTTGCACCATGATGCTTGCGGGACCTGCCTTCATTAAAACGTCAACGGGTCTTGCCGGAGTAGACGGAGACTTCTCCCCCTCCGACTTGCTTGCCTTTGATTCGTCAACGAAGAAATTCTCCTTCTATCCGACATCGGACGGCTACAAGGCAGAGCTTCAGTATTTCAACAAGCTCATCAAGGAAGGACTTATGGATAAGGAAAGTATAACCCAGACGAGCGATCAGGCAATCAACAAATTCGGCTCAGGAAAAAGCTTTGCTATATCCACCAACTCGCAGGCTATGAAAAACGATTACGCTCCAAAGCTTGATGCCACTCTCGGTGCGGGCAACTACGAAATTGCCAAAATCAATGTGCTCGGAGGACCCGCCGGCAAATATATTCAGGGCAGTCGGCTCGAAAACGGAGTCATGATTAGCAAAAAGGTGAAAGATAACGAGAACTTTGAAACGATTATAAGGTTTGTCGATTGGCTGTGGAACAGCTATAAAGGTCAGGAATTCTGCAAATGGGGCATCGAGGGCGAAACCTTTACAAAAGATGGAGATACCTATAAGATCAAGGATGGCTACTGCTTACCAGCTTATGGTATCGGTGACAGCAACGGTATAGACATTCGTAAAGAAATGGGCTTTGGCTGTGGTAACTTCGTTCTGTCCTACGGCGGACCGGATGCACTGGCACATTCCTACATGACTAAAGACGATATTGAGTTCTCGGAAAATGTTTTAAAGACACATACTCTCCTTCCCTATCCGCCTAAGGTTGCCTATGATGAGGCCACGAAAGAATCTCAGGAAATGCTTAATTCGCAGCTTAAGGATTACTACACCCAGGCGACCTACAAGTTTATACTTGGGCAGTGGAACTTTACAACCGATTGGGATAATTATGTAAAACAGTTCCAGAGCATGGGCGCACAAAAATACCTTGATACAGCCAACTCTACTTATGCCAAACAAAAGAAGTAATTTTACATTTATCATATTCGGCTGCTTTCAACTTGTGACGTTATAACATCTTCAGTTATTAGCCTGGGGCTATCTGGTGAATGATATCTGAAAGCTTCATTCAGATAGCCTTAGGCAATTTTTAACCTTACCTGTGCACTTGTTTATTATTCTAAAAAGTATGGATTGTTTTCAGGGGGAATCTGGCTATGAAGCAGGCAGGCGACATTACGTTACATCCGGCATACTCCTGCTGGATGAATTTTAAAACATACCAAAAATCAGCTGACCAGTCTATTAAGAAATACTGTCGGTTTATTCTGACAAAAATCTCGTCAAGAGTGGTAAATACCGCGGTAAATGAACTTAGCGCCGCTATTGAAGGCATCTATCATATCAAGCCCCGGGAAATAAGCGAAAACCATGACGTACCTTGTATCGAGTTATCAATTGAAGAAAATAATTCCGCAGATTCAAATCAGGTTTGCGGTTTTACGATAAAACACATTAATGAGAAAACAACTGATAAGATCGTAATTTCAGGCACTGATGAATGTGCCGTTCTATACGGTGTTTTCCGGTTTATCTTTTCTTTGGGTCTCGGAAAATCGATCGATAACATCCAAACGGAACAAAAAACATACAACAGGCTGCGAATGATTAATCAATGGGACAACTTATCCGGCGATATAGAGCGCGGATACTCGGGACGCTCAATCTTCTATGAGAACGGCAAAATCACTAAAAATTATGCCAGGATTCGCGATTACGCAAGGCTTCTGTCTTCTGTGGGCATCAATCATATCGTGTTGAACAATGTAAATGTACATGAAGAGGAAACTAAATTCATTACAGACAAATATTTGCCAGAGTTAAAGAAAATCGCCGCTGTTTTTTCTGACTTTGGTATTAGAATTTTGTTAAGCGTTAATTTTGCGGCACCGATTGTGCTGGGCAGACTAAGCACCGCGGATCCGCTGGATAAGGATGTTCAGCGTTTCTGGCATGAGACGGCAAACAAGATTTATTCTTACATCCCGGATTTCGCCGGATTTTTAGTCAAGGCCGATTCCGAATCAAGTCCGGGTCCTTATACATATGGCAGGGATCACGCGCAGGGTGCGAATATGCTTGCGGATGCCTTGCGGCCTCACGGCGGAATTGTTGTCTGGCGCTGTTTCGTTTATAACTGCCACGCCGACTGGAGGAATCGCAAACTTGACAGGGCAAAAGCGGCATATGAAAATTTTGTTCCGCTCGATGGCAGATTTAAGGACAATGTGGTTCTGCAAATAAAAAACGGCCCTATGGATTTCCAGATAAGGGAACCTGTTAATCCCTTGTTCGGGTCCCTTGAAAAAACGAATCAGGTTATTGAATTTCAAATTACGCAGGAATATACCGGTCATCAGATTGACCTTTGTTTCCTGCCCTCCCTGTGGAAGGAATCATTGGATTTCGATACCGCCGCAAAAGGGAAAAATTCTTTAGTCAGAGATGTTGTCAACGGCAAACTTTTTCACACATCAACGGGCGGAATAGCGGGTGTATCCAATATTGGCGACAGCCCTGCCTGGACAGGGAATCCGCTCGCGCAGGCAAATTTATTCGGATTTGGAAGGCTGTCATGGGATCCCGCGCTTTCGTGCGAGGATATCGCGTCCGAATGGGCTACGCTTACATTCGGCTCAAACGTCGCCACAGTCGAGAAAATCACAAATATGCTTTTGCGCTCAAGAGAAATTTATGAAGATTATACCTGCCCGCTTGGCATCGGCTGGTTTGTAAATCCCGACTCTCATTACGGTCCGAATGTAGACGGATATGAGTATTCCCATTGGGGCACCTATCATTATGCGGATCTGAAAGGCATCGGCGTAGACCGGACGATGGCGACAGGTACGGGCTTTACGGGGCAGTATAAAAACGAGAATGCTCAGATGTATGAACATATTGAATCCTGTCCGGAAAATCTGCTTCTGTTTTTCCACCATATGCCTTATGATTTTGTCCTAAAATCCGGGCTGACAATTCTTCAGCATATTTATGACAGGCATTTCAGAGGTGTCGAAGAAGTTGTTGAACTTCAAAAAATCTGGGACTCGCTGCAAGACGAGATAGATCCCGACATCTTTCAGGAAGTTCGGCACAGGTTTGAGCTTCAGCTAAAGAACGCTATTGAGTGGCGCGATGTAGTCAATACATACTTTTATCGAAAAACTGGCATTCCGGATGAGAAGGGTAGATATATTTACCCGTAATAAACATTAGACTATGTGTTTCATATTGTCAGAAAGAGGTCAACATGGAAGCATATAAAAATGAAAACCTTAGCTTTGAGGAAAGGGCAAAAGATTTAGTTTCACATATGACACTGGACGAAAAGGTGTCGCAGATGCGTTTTCAATCTCCGTCGATAAAGAGACTTGGAATTCCGTCCTATAACTGGTGGAATGAAGCGCTGCACGGTGTCGCAAGGGCGGGTGTCGCTACGGTATTTCCGCAGGCCATCGGTATGGCCGCAACATTTAATGAAAATCTTATTGAACAGGTAGCGGATGTCATTGCAACGGAAGGCAGAGCACGCTACCATGCGCTTGACAAGTATAATGACCACGATATTTACAAGGGGCTGACTTTCTGGTCTCCGAATGTAAATATATTCCGCGATCCGCGCTGGGGAAGAGGGCATGAGACGTACGGCGAAGATCCGTATCTTACCGCCGTTCTCGGGGGAGCTTATGTCCGGGGTTTACAGGGACGCGACAAAAAATATCTGAAAGCCGCTGCCTGTGCAAAGCATTTTGCCGTACACAGCGGACCTGAAAGCCTCCGCCATGAATTCAACGCCGTCGTTTCAAAAAAAGACTTGTGGGAAACTTACTTATACGCGTTCCACGAGCTCGTAACGAAAGCAAAAGTCGAGGGTGTCATGGGCGCCTATAACCGCACGAACGGCGAACCCTGCTGCGGAAGCAAAACCCTGCTTCGCGATATTCTTCGCGGCAAATGGAAATTCGACGGTTATATTACTTCCGACTGCTGGGCAATTAAGGATTTCCATGAATATCATAAGGTAACTAAGGATGCGTTTGAGTCGGTTGCGCTCGCGGTCAATAACGGCTGTGATCTTAACTGTGGAAATATGTATGCCTATCTGTTGGCCGCCTATGAAAAAGGGCTGGTAGAAGAAAAAACTATCGACGAGTGTGTTCAGCATTTAATGGTTACGCGTATGCGCCTTGGAATGTTTGATGACCCGGATCATGTTCCATACACCAAAATTCCGTTCAGTTCGAACGACAGCCCGGAAAACAATCTGCTCTCGCTTGAAGTGGCAAAGAGATCGATTGTCTTGCTGAAAAACGAAAACGGGATGCTGCCGCTGAACAAGAATAAATTAAGAAGTATCGGCGTGATCGGACCAAATGCAGACAGCAGAAAATCTCTGATGGGCAACTATTACGGCAGAGCCTCGCGGTACGTTACTGTTTTGGAAGGTATAAAAGAGAGCGTCGGCGATGATGTGAGGGTTTATTTTGCGGAGGGCTGCCATCTGTATAAGGACCGTGTGGACGGTCTGTCCTCTTTTCCGAATGACCGTATTGCCGAAGCCGAAATCGTCGCGAAAAACTCCGACGTCGTCGTTCTCTGCCTTGGCTTGGATGAAAGTCTGGAGGGCGAGGAAGGCGACCAGTCCAACGCATTCGCCAGCGGCGACAAACCAGACCTGAATCTGCCGGGCTATCAGCAAAAACTGCTTGAAACCGTTTATGAAACGGGTACGCCAGTGGTACTTGTCCTTATGGGCGGCAGCGCGTTATCGGTAAATTGGGCGGACGAGCATATTCCCGCTATATTGGATGCCTGGTATCCGGGCGCTCAGGGCGGAAGAGCGGTTGCTTCGGTTTTATTCGGTGAGTTCAGTCCATCCGGAAAACTGCCGGTAACGTTCTATAGGTCGACGGAAGAATTGCCCGACTTTGAGGATTATTCCATGGAGAACAGAACCTATAGATTTATGAAGAATGAGGCTCTGTATCCGTTCGGTTACGGACTGAGCTACAGCTCTTTTGAATGTAAAGACCTAACATTATCGCAGGATAAAGTTCAGGCGGGCGATGATATAGCTTGCAGCTTAATCGTGGAAAATACCGGCAAATATGAAGCGGACGAGATCATTCAGATCTACCTGAAAGATACAGAAGCAAGCGTCCGCGTACCGCGCTGGCAGCTTTGCGGTTTCAGGCCGGTTCATCTGAAACCGGGCGAAAAGACAAAAGTCAGCTTTAATATTGCCGCGAGACAAATGGCTTTAATCGACGAGGACGGCAATTGTGTACTGGAACCGGGTACCTTTATTTTGTACGCCGGGACTTCGCAGCCGGATAAGCGAAGCGAATACCTTACCGGTAAAAAGGTGCTGTATGTTTCCTTTGAGGTACAGGGAAAACGTATGATGATTGAATATTGACGTCAAATGCTTAATCGGCATAAGGAAGGAGTATAAATGGTTTTAAACAGAGAAAGTTTAAAGAACAGTCAAATATGGGAAGCGGCCGAAATATCACTGCCGAAATTCGACATCGACAAAATGCGATCCAATACGGCGCGTAAACCCGAATGGATTCATTTTGGTTCCGGCAATATTTTCAGAGCATTTCTGGCAGCTGTTCACCAGCAGCTTCTTGAAAAAAACTGCGCTCAAACAGGTATTATCGCAGTAGAAGCGTTTGATTACGAAATCATTGAGAAGGTATACAAACCGAACGATGAGTTAAGTCTGCTTGTAACCTTGAATTCTGACGGCACTATGGATAAAAAAGTCATAGCAAGCGTTGCCGACAGCATCGCCGCGGACAGCGAAAATGAGCGGGAGTGGGAGAAACTCAGGAAAATTGCCGCAAATCCTTCCCTGCAAATGATGAGCTTTACCATTACGGAAAAGGGCTATAACTTATTTTCCTCTTCCGGAAGCTTTATCGCGGATGTTGCCTATGATATTATCCACGGCCCTGCGAAGCCCCGCAGTATTATTACTAAAGTCACATCCCTTTTACTTGCGCGCTATCATGCCGGAGCTTATCCTGTGGCTCTTGTAAGCATGGACAACTGCTCCCGTAACGGCGACAAGCTCAAGAGCTCGGTTTTGACGATAGCGGAGCAATGGGTTAAAAACGGATTTGCGAATAGGGGTTTCCTGTCTTATCTGACAAATGCAAAAACCGTTTCTTTCCCATGCTCCATGATCGATAAAATCACTCCAAGGCCGTCGCCTGTTGTTCAGGAGCATTTAAAGGAAATCAACTTTGAAAGCTGTGAGATTATCCGCACATCGAAAAATACATATATTTCAGCGTTTGTGAATGCGGAAGCGCCGCAGTATCTTGTCATCGAAGATATTTTCCCGAACGGGCGGCCGGCTTTGGACAAAGCAGGTGTCTTTTTTACGGATAAGGAAACAGTGGAAAAAGCAGAACGTATGAAACTCTGCACCTGCCTGAATCCTCTGCATACATCGCTGGCTGTATTCGGCTGCCTTTTGGGCTATACGTCAATTGCATCCGAAATGAAAAACGAAGCGCTGAAAAAACTGGTTATCGGCGTAGGTCTTAAAGAAGGAATGCCGGTAGTCGTCGACCCGGGAATTATAAACCCTGCTGAATTTATCAATGAAGTAATTGAAAAGAGGTTGCCGAATCCTTTCATACCGGATACGCCTCAGCGTATCATGTCCGATACATCCCAGAAGATACCAAACAGATTCGGTAATACCATTAAACTGTACCGGCAAAGCAAAGAACTGGATGCTGCCGCTTTAACTTACATTCCACTTGTTATAGCGGGCTGGTGCCGGTATCTGCTCGGCGTCGATGATAATCTTGAAACTATGGAATTAAGTTACGATCCGATGTTGAATGAACTTCAGGGTTATTTATCTTCCGTGAGGATTGGCAGTACGGAATCGGTAAAGGATGCCTTAAAACCGATTCTCAGCAATTCGGATATCTTTGGCGTCAGTTTGTATGAGGTTAATCTTGCCGGCAAAGTGGAGGCTTTTTTTAAAGAAATGATTGCGGGCAAACATGCCGTTCAGAATGTACTCGAAAAAGTCGTACTTTAAAAATGGGGGCTTTCCTATGATAATGTCGTTTCGCTGGTTTGGTGAGAAAGGCGACAGCGTTACTTTAAATCAGATACGTCAGATTCCCGGTGTAAAAAATGTTGTCGGAGCGCTTTATGATGTTCCCGTCGGTGATCCGTGGCCGATGGATAAAATTCTGCGGCTGAAAAGGCAAGTTAATGACAACGGGCTCGCGCTTGAGGTTATCGAGAGTGTAAATATCCATGAGGATATCAAACTCGGAGCTCCGACCAGAGATATGTATATCGAAAATTACAGAGAGTCGATACGCAACCTTGCTAAAGCAGGCGTAAAGGTAATCTGCTATAACTTTATGCCGGTTTTTGACTGGGTTCGTACAGAACTGTTCAGACCTCTCGGCGACGGCTCTACCGCAATGGCATATAATCACGAATTACTCAGGAACATGTCGCCGAACGATCTGGTTGCTTATGTAGAGAACAATTCAAACGGATTCGAACTTCCCGGATGGGAAAAAGATAGGCTGTCCGAACTTAAGACTGTCTTTGAACAATACAGTGATATCGACGACGAGAAGCTTTTTGAAAATTATAAATATTTTTTGGAGGGCATCATTCCGGTTTGCGAAGAAGTCGGTGTTAGAATGGCGGTCCATCCGGATGACCCGCCGCGTTCGCTGTTCGGGCTTCCGCGTATCGTTATAAATAAAAAGAATCTGGACAGAATCGTAAGAATGGTCGACAGCCCGTGCAACGGCATAACATTCTGCACCGGTTCTTTGGGTGCAAACAGAGAAAACGACCTGCCGGAGATGATCCGCTATTTTGGCGGGATGGGCAAGATACCTTTCGCACATGTAAGAAATATCAAATTCCTCGATGGTGAGTCCTATCACGAAAGTTCTCATCTTTCAAGCGACGGTTCCCTTGACCTTTATGAAATCATGAAAGCATTTTATGATATTCACTTTGACGGTTATCTAAGACCCGACCATGGACGTACCATTTGGGGAGAAAAAGCCAGACCGGGCTATGGGCTCTACGACAGGGCACTTGGAGTTACATATCTGAACGGACTGTGGGAGGCTCTGTCGAAAAGTAATTCCGCTGTTTAATCCGACTCAAGTTGAAATAGTTTACGGGCGGCGATTTTTCTTAAAAGCGGGACGGCAACATACCCATTGTCGGCTTTCATCGCCGCCTGTGCCCGAAAGAAATCGATGTAAATAAACGTTTACAGACGATTAAGCGCCCTGCTTAAGGCAGGGCGCTTTTCATTTTAGCTTAATTCGGGATCCACCGGTGCTGTTGGCAGATAACCGTTTACTTTAAACCAACCGACCTCTGATCCGGTGGAGGTAATATATCCAGTAGCGGGATCGTAACGCTCTTGGATTACATCCCCGTTTGCCGGAAAATCACTCTTATTTTTCGGAAGCTGCTGAAAAACGCTTCTCCAAGCAAGCAGTGCCGGGTTTGTACCTTTATAGCCGACATCTTTCGGTTGGTCGTAGCCAAACCAGACAACACCGACATAGTCAGGTGTAATGCCTGCGAACCAACGGTCTTTATGGTCATTGGTAGTACCTGTCTTGCCGCCGACCACTAAACCTTTAATCTTGGCGGCTCTACCTGTACCCTCCGGATGTGTAACGTTTGACTGAAGGAGTTTATTCATTACAAATGCCGTATCGGCGCCTATTGCCTGTTTGGGTTTAGGTTTGTTTTCAAGCAATACATTGCCATGACTGTCAAGTACCTTAGTATATGAATACGGCTTGTAATACATACCGTTGTTTCCGAAAATTTGATATCCTGCCGCCAATTCCTTAACGGTAACACCTTTTGTCAACGCACCTATGGCAATACTAAGGGATTTATCAGAATAGACTTTTTTGCCGACTACTTTTTTCTCTACAAGTGAAGTAAAGCCGAGCTTGTTTTTGAGAAATTCAAACGTATATTCAGGTGAAAGATAGTCTCTTTCTATGTGACTGCGACGGTATTGACCGATTTTGCCAAAGCCCGGACGACAGTCATGGAACCGGTGTAATTGGAATTGTCGTCGTTCATCGGCCACAGCTTGCCGTCTGAGGTTGTTATCTTGCTGCAGGGGATAAGCGTTGACCAGTTGATTTTATTTAGCTCAATAGCCGGCGCGTAAACACCGAGAGGTTTTATGGCAGACCCCGGCTGTCGGGCAGCTCTTGAGTCCACTGCACGGTGATATATCATATTGCCGGACTTTTTGCCGCGCCCGCCTTCCACTCCGAGGATTTTCCCGCTGTAATCCATAATTATCATGGCCGATTCCGGCTGAACCGCGCCTTTGTATTGACTCCAGTATTTTGTGTTTGTCGTATCTTGATATACCTTGTCCATGGCGCTCTGAATTTCAGAATTCATCGTCGTATAAATATTGAGTCCCTTTGTATAGATAGTACTGAGCGCGTAATCAGCAGTCCAGCCATACTTAGTTTCAAGGTCTTTCTGAACGTCCCGTTATCACCATGTCTTCAAACCAGCCGCGTGTGCTGACTGTCTTTTTCGGTGCAATATTCAGTTTTTCCTTGATAGCTGCCTCGTACTGCTCCTTAGTTATCTTTTTCTGCTTGTACATATTTTTAAGCACGACATTGACCCTGCGTTCTGTGTTTTTATCGGGATGGTTCCTCGGGTCATAAGTACTCGGTGCTTTCGGAAGGGAGGCGAGCGCCGCACATTCGGCAAGGTCAAGGTCCTTAACATCCTTATTGAAGTAATTTTTAGCCGCGGTTTGAACACCGTAGCAGCCTTCGTTAAGGTTTATCGTGTTCAGATAGGCTTCAAGGATCTGTTCCTTGCCGTATCTCTTTTCAAGATCAAGGGCATTGACAATTTCCTGTATTTTGCGGCCGTAATCACTGCTGTTTTTACCGGCCGCGGTCAGAACGTTCACAAGCTGCTGGGTAATAGTCGAACCGCCCTGTCTTGTTCCGTAAAAATGTAAGAACAAGTTGCCGAACGAGCTTATTGTACGCTTCCAGTCAATGCCGTTATGTTCATAAAAGCGCATGTCCTCCGTAGATATAAAGGCATTCTTGAGGTTTTCGGGCATATCTTTGATTGATACCCAAACACGGTTTTGTTCACCGCTGATTTGCGCAATTTCAACAGGCTCATTTGTCTTGGAATCATTAGCATAAATAAATGTCGTGCTGTCGAGGTTAGCGCTGTCAAGGTTAATATTCTGCGGAGTTACAAAGTTGATTATATAGAATGCGACAGCACCGCCTACTAGGGTGCATGTGATGACAAATATAAGAAAAACGGTAAGTAAAGCTCTGCCGATTTTTCCGGCGACCCTTCTTGCCGTACTTTTCTTCTTTTTGACTGGGGTTTTTTTTACCCTTTTGAGGTATAGAAGCACTGCTCATTAAATTTATCGCCTCCCGACGGTAAGGGTTTAGTCAGTTTGGCAGAATATCATACACGTCAACATTGTATTATATTTTATCACAAAAATCAAATTGGATAAATATGGTCAAAATATTTTTTTATATTTTTAGAACTTTAAAAGAAGTGCGGCAGGCGACACTCTCGTTTTTACCAGCGGCAAAAAAACATCAGCCCGCCGCTCCTGAAGGCGGCGGGCTGATGATAGCAGAATAGTTATACACTTTTCTTTCTGGATATTAAAAGCGCAAGAAGTGATACAGAAATTACGGCCGCTGCCGCGGCAAATGGGACATTACCGCCTGTTTCAGGGTTTTCGACTCTTATGGTTGTGGTATCATCCGATTTTATACCCGAAAGGTCAAAAACGCGCGGCGACGACTTCAAGAGCGAGCGGTACGCGCAAAGCGCGAGCACTGACTGTTCTGTTGCAGCATAGTCGGCTCCTCCGCTCTTTATATGCTCAAAGGCACCGTGGGATGTTCTGAATGACAGCAGGGCGTCGATAGCAGACTTGCCGTTTTTAATAAAACGGGTATCAGTTTTCGGGTTTATGCCGATGGATGACAAGGCGATTATAACCTGAGCTGTGCTTTCGTCTACTTCTTTTGCCGAATACGACGGCAGGAAACCTCCGTCCGGCTGCTGTGCCTTTGAAAGATAGGAAACAGCGGCATTGACGGCTGTCTTTACACGGCTTTCTTTTATATACGGCGCGAGAGCGGTTATTGCAATAGCCGTCATATCGCTGTCCGGAGATGTATTCTTGGCGAGTGTAAACGCGCCGTTCGGCAGCTGATATGAAAGTATCGAGGAAACAATGCCCTCTCTGGTATATGATGAGGACGCCGGAATGTCATAGTTTCCGGAGTCGAGGGCAAGCAGGGTATAGGTATAGCCGTTAAGACCTGTTGTACCGATTTTTGAAGATAAGAGCTGAGCGATAAGATCCTGCCCGTTAAAGCTGCGCGGATTAGCACCTGCCGCCTTTATACCTATAATAAGTCCGGCGAAGTGTGTCGGCAGAACATCACCCCCGTTGATTTCCTGAGCCGCGGAATCGAGAAAGCTCTCGGGGACGCTGCGCCCCGCGGCGGACAGTGCCAACGCTCCGCCCCAGTCATTGACGCCTTTTTGCGTAATATAGTCCGCACCGGCCGATATAATTTTGTCTATATCGCTTGTGTCTACGGACGCCGGGTTCGACTCGGCGTTTTTCTTGCCGCTTTCCGGATTGCCTCCTGAGCCGGTGTTTGCCGGAGCATTACCGTCCTTATATACCTTGAGCGGAATTTCACCGATATTAACTAAAGCCTGTGTTTTATCGGCGGTTTTCTTTTCGACTGTGAATGTGTAATCGCCGGCAGCCGGCATTGTTATGCTTACACTGCCGTTCTTATCGGTTGTATAAGTTCCGCCGTTAAAGTATATTTTTGCGCCTTCAAATTTGACAGTATTCGTGACGGGAGTTCCCCCGCTGTAATCCGTATAGACTGAGCTTATGCTTATAACCGCCGTCTTCCCTTCGGTCGGGTTTTCGGGCGTAATGGTGACAGACGGATAGAGGATTCTGCTGTCGTCGCCGAGGTAAAGGACGATTTTGTCGCCGCTGCTCGGTTTTATGTAATCCGCGCCTACCTGTGCCGCTTCATCGTTTACATAAATGTGCCACCAGACGGGATAAGTGCCGCCCTCTCCGCCGATTTCCTCTATTTGATGACCGTAAGGCCCGTCAAGCGACTTAAGCCTGCTTTTTTTGCTGCGAGTTCCTTTGACATTATGTCATATAAGTTATCTCCGTCGGTAAATCCGACTTTTCCTTTGTAAATTTACGAGCATTGCCCTTGAATAAGCAAGGTTATGTATGGCGCTCCAGCCGCTTTTGAATTTAACGGAAACACCGAAAAAATGATAAAAAAACGCGAATGACAAAATTACGGACAGAAATTTTGGCGACTTTCTTATAATACCCCTCCTTAAAATCAAAAAAATCGCCACTCAAAAAGGGGGCGACATACCCTGCATAAATCCGCTTAAAATTTACGCCTGCCTTTCCCTCCAAATGCAAAACGGGCCACCTTGCCAAGGTGGTAACGAGTTCGAACCTCGTCATCCGCTCCAGCAGGCTGAGCCTGCACGCAAGCCGCGAACAATAGCTTATAAAAAAGCTGGGTTCGGAAATTCCGAATCCGGCTTTTTTGCGTGCATACATATTTCACGGGCAGTTGGCTCTATATCAAATGCGGCGCACCCAATACGCGTAAGGCTCTTTAAGCCATGGGGCTTTAGGCAGCGAGGTAATTGGCGTTGGCGCGCATACAGAACCATCCTATTAACTTTTCGCGGATAATCTCATTGCTTTGTTCCGCTTCTTAATCCGTTCCTCTTGAACTCTTCAATGAGAGCCTTGAAATTGCTGTTTTCCTGTGACACACCGATATTTTTAAGCGTACCGTCTTCCGTTATAAAAACAAGCTGCCCTAGTTCATTCGTAGAGTATGACATAATAAAATTAAACTTACCGTTGTAATACATGTAATGCCCGTTAATATACCTTATGCGGCCGGAGATGAGCATCCGCGCGTTGATGACAATTGCACTAGATGGGATGAGCAATATCAGTTCTCTGAAATCACTGCTATAGTCCTCCGGGCTCGCAAAAATGATATAGCATGCTATAAATATGACAATAAAAATAATCGGCCGCAGCGGCATAAATCTCTTTCCGCCGTAAAGGCGTGCCTCAACCTCTGATTTTTCAGTATCATTAAAAAGCGACAATGCAGATTCAATGATAATATTTTCTAATGCTGCACACAGCGATACCAAGAATAACAGATGTAAAAAAATGAACAGAACAGCGTGACTAAAATTCAATAACTGCGAAACATAGATTAAATAATTAAAGCTCGAGCTGAGCAATACAACAAATGAGACAATATAGGCTGTTGTTCTAAATAAGTTCAACTTTTCTCTTTTCATAAATTCCTCCGAGAATTACAAAGGGCGTATCGTCAGGGCAGTAAAGGCAATATAAATACCTATTGCGATGAGTATTGGAATACAAGTGAAAAACATTGCAAAACCGCGGCCGCTCCCAGATCGTTTGCCATTGATTTGAAGCAACCTCTGCATGTAAATTGCAGCGAGTACAACAGCGGCCGCAAAAATGGCAATATTAAAGAAGCCGGAAAACGCCATCAACATTAAGTTTTTAGTCTGCACAGCAATCATTTGGATAAGCGCGATTGCATTGTTGATAGAATGTATGATAATGGTTGGGGCAATCGAACCGGCTTTTATCGCAATAATCCCAAAAATCAGCCCCATTACAAATACCGGCAGCCCCTGTGTCAGATTCCCATGCAGAAGAGCCCAGATAAGCGCTGAGCCTACTATCGCAAATACGTCCCCATAGCGGCGGAATATTCTCAAAATCACACCGCGGCATATTAATTCTTCGGTTATCGGCGCCGCAACCACGACGGCCAGTGTAATCATAATGATTCCCGGGACGGAATTATAGGGTATCTTCAGTGAAACAGGCATATTTTGCAGATTAAAAAAATTCAGAATAAGGGATATTATTTTGACTACCAACGAGGCCAGAATACTTGCACCGATGGCGATGATACCGTATATCGTAATTTCTAACGGCTTTATCTGTGAATGTGTAATAAGCCCCGATACCTTGATTCCGGTAAGCTTCGCACACAATATTGCCGGCACAATATTGCCTATCAATACATATAAAAGCAAAGCCGCCGGATAGGCTGCCGGCTGGTTCGATACAGCATTCCGAAGCTGAGTTATTGCTGTTGTGATATCTTTCAAAGACAAACCGTTTAATGTGATATTATATCCGCTGCAGCGCGCTATTATATAATAAGTAGTTAAAATTACAATATATTGAAGCAGCAGAAGCAAAATAAGGGCAAGCCCGACAGCATTCATATCACGATCAAGGATTCCGAGCCGTTTTTTCATAAAAGCACTCCCGTCAATTATTGGATGAGAATTTGCCGATATTATATTTATTATACTACTGCAATCTATTATGTTGCAAACCATTAGAAATTAAAGAAAAAGTTAATTAGTTATGGCTTTTAGACCTGCTTTTGCCGCCTTTCGGCGCATTATTGAGCTTTTATTGGGAAAAACTAAGTCTGATTTTACATTGTTCAATAATAAAAAGGCAGGTCTTTTTATGCATATCAATAGTGAACATAAAGACCGTTTAAATAAAGTAGAAGAAGCTGCAAGAAAGACATCAGAGTTGCAGATTACAGGGCGAGCACGTCCCTACAGAGAAATAAAAAGGCTTCACCGTCAACTGAATAAAGTGCGTGAAACATACAAAAAGCTGATATATGGCCACAAGCAGGTGACCCACGCATTCGAATGGCTTTACGACAACTATTACATTCTGGAACGGGAAGGGCGCCAAGTTATAAAAGATCTTTGGAAATGCACCCCCCTGCCGGCAGCAGGCGGAGAGATTTTGGTGCGCCTTCACGCGGAAGCACTGTGCGAAGCAGCGGCCGGAGCAATTGACGTCGAAATCATAGAATACTACATCGAATCGGCGCAGAAGATCCGCAGCTTTGAAAGCAGCGAGCTTTCCGCCATGGCGCTTATGCTGAGGGCGGCCCTTATCTCGGGCGCCGCGCAGGCATGTTCCGAAGACGTTACTGAGGAAGAACGGATGCGGCTGCTGTCAGACGCCGTAAAAACACTCAATTTCCTAAATACATTCGACTTTTCGCAGATTGTTGAGCGCCAGAGCAGCCTTGAAAAGATTCTTTCCCGCGACCCTGCCGGCGTTTACAGCAAAATGGACGAGCGCACAAGGGCGCTTTACCGCTCCCGCATTGCAAAACTGGCGCTGAAACGGGGTATTGCCGAAAACGAGGCCGCCGAGCTGGTGTTGAAACTAGCGCAGAACGGAAAAACCGAGCGTGAACGCCACGTCGGCTATTATATTCTCAACATGGAACTCGACAGGCCGCGAAAAAACATCAGAGGCAAGCTCTATTTGACGCTCCTTGCGGTACTGCCTGCTGTTTTCGCCATCCTGCTCGGGATTCTGTTCAGGCTGTGGTGGCTGCCCTTGCTCTTATACCTGCCGCTGTGGGAAATGCTTCGTCCCATCCTCGATTACTTTATATTAAAAGGCGTGCCAGCGACATTCCTGCCGCGAATGGATCTGCGCGGCAAGATACCTGAAGAAGCGCCGACGCTCGTTATCGTATCGTTACTGCTTACCTCACCGCAGAAAGCCGAGGAGTTTTCAAAGAAGCTCGAACAGTTTTATTATTCAAACGGGTGCGGCCGTATCATGTTCGGCATACTCGCTGACCTTAAAGAGTCAAACCTGCCTGAGAAGCCAGAGGACAAGGCTATCTGCGAGGCGGCTGTAAAACAGGTCCGCGCTTTAAACCGCAAATACGGGAACCGCTTTTGTATTTTTATCCGCGGCCGCCGGTTCAATGAAACCCAAGGGGGATTTTCCGGCTGGGAGAGAAAGCGCGGCGCCATAACTGAGCTTATACGCATGATAAAAGGGCGGGAAACCTCGATTATGATTTTCGAGGGGGACTTAGAGGAACTTAAAAAAACAAGGTATATCATTACGCTTGACGAGGATACTGAGCTTTTGATGGATTCTGCGGCGGAAATGGTCTCTGCCGCTATGCACCCGCTCAATGTGCCGGAGATTGAGAACGGCATAGTGACAAAAGGGTACGGCATATTGGCGCCGAGAATGGGCGTAAACCTGGAATCGGCAGCCATTACGCCCTTTTCGCGCATTATGGCGGGCGCGGGCGGCGTCACCGCCTATGACAACGCCGCAGGCGACACATATCAGGATATCTTCGGGGAAGGCATCTTCGCTGGCAAAGGCATAATCGACGTCGATGCCTTTTACAAGGTACTCGATAACGCCTTGCCGCAGAACCGCATTTTAAGCCACGATATCATCGAGGGCTGTTATATGCGGGCCGGATTTTTGTCCGATGTTGAGCTGACCGACGGATTCCCGGGCCGCCCTGTGCCGTGGTTTGACAGGCTCCACCGCTGGATTCGCGGCGACTGGCAGAATATCAGCTTCATATTAAACAAGCTTCCGAACGGGCAGAAATCGCCGCTTAACGCCCTGTCACGCTTCAAGCTGTTCGATAACCTCCGCCGCTCAGTAACCCCGATATTTGCTTTTATCTGCCTTATCGTATCTGCCTTTGTGCCGCTGGCTCCGGCAATCCTGCTGATTATCATTGCTTTCCTTTCCCTGTCCGGGGCAGGGCTTTTCAGCGCTCTGCTGGCAGTCATTCGCGGCGGCCCGTCCATGCTCTCAAGAAAATATCACTGCCGCGTGCTGCCCCAGGCGGTGAATTCCATCGCTCAAGGTGTGCTGGCTTATCTTTTTTTGCCTCACCATGCAATCATAGCATTGGACGCGATAATAAGGGCGCTGTGGCGGCTCAAGACAGGCAAGAAGCTGCTGGAATGGGTCACCGCAGCGGAGTCAGAATCGCAGAAGGGAGTCCGGCATAATACACTGCTGACGTCGCTGAGGCGGTTTTGGTCTTCCTTTGTAGTCGGTGCACTGTTCCTCCTTTTAGCGCCTCAGCCTGCGGCGAAATTTGCAGGCAGTTTTTTTATCATAACGCCGTTTATCGCATGGCTTTCGGGACGGCCGACGCCGCCTATCCGCGACGAGCTGTCAGCCGAGGACGCTGAGCGCCTGCGGTCTTACGCCGCGGCAATGTGGCGGTTCTATGAGGATTATGTCACCGAACAGGACAATTTCCTGCCCCCTGACAACTACCAAGAGGCGCCTGTAAGCATACTTGCGCACAGGACTTCGCCGACAAATATCGGGCTATATCTGCTTTCCACCCTCGCCGCCCGCGATTTGAAGCTCATAGACAGCGAAACAATGTTCGAAAGGATCCGGGCAACCATCACGACAATCGAGAAAATGGAGAAATGGAAGGGGCACCTTTACAACTGGTATGAGACAAAGACCCTAAAGCCCATGAAACCTGTCTATGTTTCAACCGTCGACAGCGGCAACCTGCTCTGCTGCCTTGTGGCCCTAAGGGAAGGCATTAAAGACTACGAAAATGAATGTGACGGCACCGATGACCTTGTGGGCCGCATAACGAAGCTCATCGATGACACCGACCTCGGCGCGCTTTACAATAAGCACCGGCGCCTTTTTCATCTGGGCTATGACGTGGACGCCGGGAAGCTCACCGAGATATATTACGACTTGCTTATGAGCGAGGCGCGTATGACAAGTTATTATGCCATCGCCAAAAGAATTGTTCCTAAACGCCATTGGGGCGCCCTTGGGCGTACGCTTACCCGTCAGAACGGCTATACCGGCCCCATCTCATGGACCGGAACGATGTTTGAGTATATGATGCCACACCTGCTCCTCCCTGTTTATGAGGACTCGATGGCGGCGGAGACTATGCGTTTCGTAATTTACTGCCAGCAGCGGCGGGTCAAGGCAAGCGGGTTGCCGTGGGGCATCTCAGAAAGCGGCTTTTATTCCTTTGACGCTGCGCTGAACTATCAGTATGAGGCCCACGGCGTACAGAAACTCGCCTTAAAGCGCGGCATGAATGACCAGCTCGTCATCTCGCCCTATTCCACATTCCTTGCCCTGCCGTTCTGCCGGACAGCGAGTATGAAAAACTTAAAGCGCTTAGAGGAAATGGGCCTGTACGGGCGCTGCGGGTTCTATGAGGCGGCCGACTTCAGCTATAAGCGCACAGGCGGGCATATGGCGGTAGTAAAAAGCTATATGGCGCACCACGTCGGCATGTCGCTTGTCGCCACCGACAACACCCTGCTGGACGGCATAATGCAAGAAAGGTTCATGCGCGACCACGAGATGAGGACGGCAAAGGACCTTCTGTGCGAAAAGATACCCGCCGACGCGGTGGTATTCCACGACGTCATGCTCAGGGATATCCCCGAAAAGCCGGGCAGGTACGGCATTGTGCGGGAAGACTTTGAAACGCTGAGTCCTGTGACCCCGCGGGTGAACGCTGTATCCAACGGCGAGTACACGATGGTGCTGACCGACGTGGGCGCGTCGATGTCGATATTCCACGGCGTCGACGTGACGCGGAGAAGTGCCGACCTGCTGCGGGGCCCGGCAGGTATCTTCGCCGTCGCGTCATTTGACGGGGAACTGCTCTGCGTCACCGCAGCGCCGGAATATAATGAGGACAAGCTGATTAGGCGCCATGTTGAATTCAACACCCATGGGGCAATCTATCATGCACGCACCCAGAACTACGGTGTGGATATGCAGGCCCTGCTCCATGCGGGCATGCCTTGCGAAATTAGGGCGGTGGAACTGGAAAACTATACGCAGAAGCGGGTAGAAGCGAAACTGCTGTTCTATTTTGAACCGTCCCTCGCAAAATGGATGGATGAGGCGGCTCATCCGGCGTTCTCAAGGCTTTTCCTGCATGTCGATTACCGCTCTGATACCAAAATGCTTATTTTTTCACGTAGGACAAGAGGCGCTGAGGTGCCGGCATGTATCGCGGTAGGTTTTATGGAGCATGAGGTTGACTTTGAATTTGACAGCGACCGGCCGGTGCTTCTGACAAGGCCTTATGGCGCCTCCTCGCTCCCGCGGGCGCTGGATATACCGTTCAGCAGCCGGACAGGGGCAATCCCCGAGGCCGCAGTGGCCATCCGTTTAAAAACGGAGCTGGGCTCACGTCAGCGGAAGCTTTTCACGCTGATAATTGCCGCGGCAAGCAACCCTGAGGAGGCCGCCGCGCGGCTTATTGAGGCAAGACGTATCGGTTTCCACGGATTTATTAAAAATGCCGCCGGAAAAGATTCCGGCGTCATGGAAACACGGCTCGCCGGCCTTGTGCTGCCGCAGATTTTGTTCCCGACTGCTGACGGTCAATCTATGCCTGAGGATCTGGCAATGGGGCTTTTAAATGCCGGTGAAGCCGTCCAGAAAAACCGGTTGGGGCAGTCCGGCCTTTGGCAGCTCGGCATTTCAGGCGATTACCCGATTATACTCTTTCATTATGACAGCAATGCCGGCATTGAGCGGCTCGAATCCTATGTAAAGATGCACAGGGCCCTCAGACTTAAGGGCATACAGTTTGACCTTGTCATAACCTACCGGGACGGCGGAGATTATTCCCGCAGCAAATATAACAACATCATGCAGAAAATCAGAACCTGCTGCTGTGAGTATCTCTGCGGCTCAAGGGGCGGAATTCATGTAATTAACCTCGACACCCAGCCCGATGAGATAAGGGTGCTGCTTATTTCCTCGGCTTGCCATATTGCCTCACCAAAGCTCAAGCGAAACGTGCATATTCCGTTTCACGCCGCGCCGCTGCGTCCCACCACTCCGCTGTCTGGAAAGGACAAGCCTGAAATCAAGACCTATGGGGGCGGTTTCTCCGAAGACAGCTTTATCATCACCCACAACAAGGAAAACCCGATTGTGCCTTGGAGCCATATCATCGCTAACCCGGTTTTCGGAACCCTTGTAACCGACCGAGGGCTCGGTTTCACTTGGGCTATCAACGCCCGGGAAAACAAGCTGACCCCGTGGAGCAACGACACCACCGCCGACCTCCGGGGCGAAATGATCCTTGTCAAGATAGGCCAGAGGATTTATGACCTTTGCCTCAATGCATATGTTACCTACAGCCCGTCAAAAGCTGTATACGAATCAGAGGCGGAGGGGCTGCGCTTTAAAGTAACCGTTTCTGTCCCTGGCAAATTCATGTCAAAGGTAGTAACACTTGAGGTGGAAAACGGGAGGGACCGTGAAATGAACCTTGAAGCGGCGTATTATACTGAGCCGGTGCTGTCGGTTTCGGAGGCTACAAGGCGGCATATCGCTATAAAGAAGGAAAGAGACGCCGTCATTATGCGCAACCCGTGGTCACAGGTATCGGGGTGCTCGTTCCTGTCGGCGCTTGAAGGGTTTGACAACTTTGTCCACTCAAGGGCAGGGTTCCTTTCCGGCAGGTGGCAGGACAAGAGCAGCACGCCTTCTCCTGACCCCTGCGCCGCCGTTATTAAGAAATTGCGGCTGCCCCCGAAACGCAGCGAGAAAATAAACTTCGTGCTCGGGTTTGCCGGCAACGAAAAAGCGGCAAAGACAACCCTTACGCTGCTCAAGAGTCGGGACATCGCGGCTCTCGACAACCATTCAAATAAACCGTTTATAAAGGTTAAAACACCGGATAAAAAACTTGACGCCATAATCAACACCTGGCTTATGACCCAGTGTATAAACTCCCGCATTAATGGGCGCACAGGCTTTTACCAGTGCGGCGGCGCGTGGGGATTCCGAGACCAGCTTCAGGACAGTTGCGCCGCACTTTTCGCAGACCCCGCGATTACGAAAGCGCATATCTACAGGTGCGCCGCCCACCAGTTCAAGGAGGGTGACGTAATGCACTGGTGGCACCAGTTGCCTTTGCGGGACGGTGGCTCCAGAGGCGTTAGGACCCGCTGCTCCGACGACCTCTTATGGCTACCTTACACTGTCTGCGAATACCTTGACAAGACCGGAGACTATTCCATTTTTGACCACGAAATCTATTACCTCGACGGCCCTGAACTGAACAAGACGGAGGAGGACAGGTATTTCCGCCCGCCCCGCTCCGAGGAAAAAGAAAATGTCTACGGCCACTGTGTCCGCGCCATTAACAGGGCATTGACGCAAGGGCGGCACGGTATCCCGCTGTTTGGCAGCGGCGACTGGAACGACGGCATGAACTTAGTCGGTATCGGCGGTGAAGGCGAAAGCGTCTGGCTTTCCATGTTCGAAATTATCGTACTCGAGCGCTTTGCGAAAGTCGCGCGGCACATGAAGGACGACGCCTTCGCCGAAAGGTGTGAAAGCGAGGCAAAAAGGTTAAGGGAAGCGACCGACGCGTCCTGTTGGGACGGGAAATGGTATCTGCGCGGTTTTTACGACGACGGCAGCCCCTTAGGCAGCGCTGAAAACACCGAATGCCGCATAGACATCCTGCCGCAGGCCTTCAGCGCCATTGCGGGGCTTTCCGACAAGGAACGGCGGCAGACTGCCCTTGATTCGGTCGCAGAACACCTTGTCGACGAGAGGCTGAAGCTGGTAAGGCTGTTTACACCGGCGTTTGACAGGGGCGGCCGAAATCCCGGATATATCCGCTCCTATTCCCCCGGCATAAGGGAAAACGGGGGACAGTACACCCACGCTGCAGTATGGGGCGCGCTTGGATTTTTATATGAGGGCAGGACAGATGAGGCCTATAAGATACTGTCGTGGATAAACCCGGCCGAGAGGGCAAAAGACGCCGACAGCGCGCTGATTTACCGGCTGGAGCCATATTATTTAGCCGCCGACATTTATACAAACCCGGCCTGTGAGGGCAGGGGCGGCTGGAGTCTTTACACAGGTGCCGCCGGCTGGTATTACCGCACTGCAGTTGAATATATGCTCGGTATCAAAATATCCGCCGACAAAATCACTTTGTCACCGTCTCTGCCGCAGGATTGGCCGGGCTTTGAAGCCAAAATCAGCCTCGGCGGCGCTGAGATGGATATTACCGTCGAACGCGGCGGCAAAGGCCTTAGCGTCGACGGCAGCCCCGCCGAGTTTATACCGATAGACGGCAAAGACCACAAAGCTCTGTTATCAATATAAGTTGGTTTCGTTGCGGGCGCCGCTGCAATTGATTTGCGGCGCCGCCCGTTTTTTTAATTAATCCCGCGTCAAGTATAAATATTTTGCCTGCGTAAACGCTATATCTGAATGTTTTATTTACGGGGTGGTCAGCCAATGGGCATTGCATTTATCAGGACAGTTATTCTTTATGTACTTGTAGTTGCCGCGGTGAGGATCATGGGCAAGCGCCAGATCGGTGAACTGCAGCCCTCTGAACTTGTGGTCGCCATACTGATATCTGAGCTTGCGGCGATCCCTATGCAGGAAACAGGAACGCCACTCTCCAGCGGCATTATACCTATTCTGACACTTATCGCATGCGAGGTTATTTTGTCCGCCTTAACCCTTTCAAACATAAAACTGCGCCATATCATCAGCGGAAAGCCAAGTATCCTTATAAAAGACGGGCAAATCGACCAGCGGGAGATGAAACGGCTGCGCTTTACGGTCGATGACCTCATGGAAGAGCTGCGGAACAGCGGGTATATGAACCTGGACGAAATCGCCTATGCAGTGCTTGAAACCAACGGAAAGCTCAGCGTGTTCCCCAAATGTGAGAACAAACCCGTAACGGCGGGAATGATGAATATTAAATGTGAAGATACCGGGCTGCCGACAATGCTTATATGCGACGGTATCTTGTCACTGCCTTCTCTTGCCGGCGTGGGAAAAGATATGGTATGGCTTGAAGATACACTGACAAAACAAGGGCTTACGCCCGAGGACGTGTTTATTATGACAATTGACAAGTCCGAAAAAACGATAATCATCCCGAAAGATAAAACTTAAAACAGTCCTTTGAGGAGGTTTTATGATAAAAAATCTAAAAACCGCGATAATCATACTGGCAGCAATCCTGTTGCTGATCTGCTCAAGCCATATTTATTTAAACAGCTCGGCCCAAAGGATGTCGGATATCATAAACTCCGCTGAAAAAAGCGCGATTGAGGGGAATATTGATGCGGCTTTTAAGCAAATTGATGCTTTCGAATCGGAATGGGCCTTTAATAAGCACGTATACGCCACTTTTATACGGCATGCGGAAATCGACCTTGCCAACCAGTCCGCCGCAAAACTCCGGGCATATCTCAAAGATGAGGACAGAACCGATTTTATAGCCGAATGTGAAACCCTGCGGATGCAGATAAAGCATATAGCTGAGAGTGATCGTTTCAGCTTAGATAACATTTTTTGACAAAAAAAGACCGCGGGAAGGCCCCACGATCTTTCCCAATTAATTTTTGTAAAATTTGGTTTAAAGTTTCTGCTGCTGATTTGATGATTTCTTGCTGTTCAGCAGTTTTGTTACTTCTTCCATAAATGTATTAATGTCCGTAAATTGGCGATACACCGACGCAAACCTGACATAAGCGACCTCATCAATGTCCTTCAGCTTTTCCATGACCAACTCACCGATTTTTTCAGAAGTCACTTCTCTGTCCAGTGAGTTTTGAAGGGTCATCTCGATTGAATCAGCCGCGGATTCCAACACTTGAAGCGGAACCGGCCGCTTTTCGCAGGCCCTCATCATTCCGTTAATCAGTTTGTTCCGGTCAAACGTCTGCCGCGACTTGTCCTTTTTAATCACAATAAGCGGCAGACTTTCGATTATCTCATGCGTCGTAAAACGCTTCTGACATCTGATGCACTCACGCCTCCTTCTAATACGTTCACCATCATCAGTCGGCCGCGAATCAATAACTCTGCTTTCACCATAACCGCAAAACGGACATTTCATAATAATCCTCCACCTGTGTAAAACAGCAGAAAAACCTTAAACCAATGTTTCGAATCACTGCTTGAGCTGTGCCGCAATGCAATCCTCAACGACATCTTTCAGTGATACCGGCGTCACTTGATTGTCGGCAAACCGTTTTGCCATTTCGGTTGTCTCTTCTCTTGAAGGGGAAATGTCGTCAACCTTCGCTGACTCTGCATACTGACCGTTTATATATAGGTCGGCGCGCACCCCATATACAGGGACTGCTTCGGCGCCGTCGGTCATGCATGCACCCGATGTGAGAAAATAGTCAACCTTTAGTGTTCTGCCTTGCTCGTCACTGAAAGACTTACTGATTACTGGTTTTTCATTGCTCACTTACATATCCCCCTAACATTTATTAATGGACATCAACTCTTTAAGGCAAAAACCGTTGAGATAAACCGGAGTCGGCCGAACCCCTATTTATCGCGGCAAGCTTTATGCGAATACATTTTTTACGGAATGATTCCATAAAATGTATTACCATAAAACTTTATATTTTGCCTTAAATAGTATTAATGACCATATCAATATTATAATATTTTTGTTCTATAATTAAAAGGGGATATTTTCATTTTTACAGAACAATTTACACCAAAATTGACCCTGTATTTTGTTACTAATTCCAAAACACATCTATATATTGTGCTTTTCTCTATTGCAATAGTGAATTGATGAATCTTAAAGAATCATATAATTCCGAATAGACCTTATAATTGCACCGGTAGACTTCAATCGTCAGCGGCCCATTAAAACCGAAACTTTTAAGATGGGAGATAAGAGACTTAAAATCATAACTTCCCTGGCCGGGAAGCAGGCAGTCATGTTCCTCGGTGCTGTCGCTTATATGCACGCAGTCGATATTTTCACCCATGGCGTCACACATATCAATCGGGTCAACGCCCGCCCTGAGAGCCTGTTTTACATCAAGTACAAAGCGAACATCTTTACCGAGGGACTTTTTCATTTCCTTGATAGTCTCAATTTTGCCGCTCCGGCATCTGGCCACATTCTCCTGAGCCAATGCCACTCCCTCGGCGCGGGCAATCTCAGCAAGCACCGCAAAACGCTCGCAGAATATGTCATGGGGAAGAGTAGAATCTTTGCGGTCACCATGAAAAACTACATCTGAGGCTCCCAAAAACGCCGCTCTTTCAAAGTAGTGTTTGTAATGTTCTGCGGCGTCGTCAAACCGGCGTTTGTAATTGGAAAAAAACATAAACGGTTCGAGGCCGCAGGTATAAAGATGAACGGAACAGATTTTTGCGCCGTAACTTTTGACCATTGCCAAAATCTCTTTTGTGAAGCTGTCGGAGAATTCGCTTTCACAGTTTGCAAATACCTCAAAGCGCCTGACACCCTGTTTCAGCAGTTCCGACAAGGCCTTTTCCGTTTCAAGGGGATAAAGGCAAGCTGTTGAAATTGCGCCGAACATGAGAACCTCCTTTGCCTCTGGCATTATTTTAGCATTGTATATTACCGCCGTCAATGTTAACATAATTGTAAACGTCTTTGGATTTTCGAAAGAAGGAGTTAGGAAATGAAAATCTTGAACGCGGTTAAGAATACATTTGAAAACGCGGAAGAGTTAGCCATCATGTTTATCTACATAGGATTAGAATTTACATTAGGGCTAATCATTGTAGCGATAATATTGACTCTGCTCCAAGGCCGCTATGGAGACTATATTTATATGCTTTGCTGTGCAAAAGCCGCTAAAGAGGCGGCATTCTCATGCGGCGCCCTTTCGCTTGTAGCGGCAGTTATCTGCGACGTCGGGATAAAGGAAAAAAAGCAAAAATCCTGATATTATATCTATATGCTGAAAATAAATGGGCTGCCGCAAGGCAGCCCATTTATATTACTTGGATTTTTTCTTTGCCTTTGATGCTTCCAGTTTCTTCTTTTTCTCTTCTCTTTCGGCCGCGAGCCTTTCTTTTTCAGCAGCAGCCTTCTTTTCCTTGTGTGTTTCCCAGGAAACCCACAACGGACCGGCTATGCAGATGGTTGAATAGCAACCGGAAATAACGCCAATCATCATCGGTACAGCAAAGCTTGTGACCGAATCAAGCTTGTAAGCAACCGAGAATACCGCGAGAACTGCTATTGATAAGAAGGTAGCAAGGCCGGTATTGAAAGATCTTGAGAAGGACTGGTTGATTGATTTATTAACGACATCAGCAAACGGGACCTTGGTGCCATAAAGCCTGCGGTTTTCGCGTATACGGTCATAGATAACGATGGTATCGTTGATTGAATAACCGAGTATCGTAAGTACGACCGCAATGAAGTTATCATTCAACGGGATTCTCAATACGACGAAAGCCACATAACTGACGATAACGTCATGCAGCAACGCCGCGAACGCCGTTATACCGGCGGGCCAGCCGCCTATTTTCCAGAACCTTATCGCGATATAGATGATGATGAGGATTGAGGCCAGTGCAACTGCCAACACACTTCTGCCGATTGTTTCCCGTCCCATTGAGGCAGAAACTGTATTGGACTGACCTTTCTGAACATTATTCTCGGCAAACGCTTCGCTTATTGCCTTATAGAGGCTCGCCTGAGTTTCATTGTTCAGTGATCTGTCTATCTCTAATACCAGTGTCTTATTGTGAGTGACAAAATCTTCATTTATCTTAGATGAAATTTGAGCATCTTTCAGTACGCTTTTGGCAACATCTTCGGCTTTTAGCCTGTCAAGCGTTCCGGAATAACTGTACTTTATAATGGTGCCGCCCTTGAACTGAATGTCAAGCTTTACACCGAATATAAATGATGCCAGAATACCAATAATGATTATTGACAGCGAGATTATATAGTAGATTTTGCGTTTTCCTACAAAATCGACGTTCATATCAGCCTTCATTGCGCACACCTCCAAATAAGAAATTCTTGCGCAATGCCGGGAACTTTGATATGGACTTAAGCATCAGTCTCGATACAGTTACACCCATGATAAAGTTGAAGATAACGCCTATGATAAGGGTGAAGCCGAACGAGTTAACCGAACCCGAACCGAATATCATCAGCAGTAAACCTACGATGATAACGGTGATGTTGCCGTCGAAAATAGCGGAGAAACTATTTTCAAACCCAGCATCAATAGCGCCGTCAAGTGTCTTTCCTACTCTGAGTTCCTCTTTAATTCTTTCGCCTGTAATAATGTTGGCGTCAACGCCCATACCTATGGAAAGGATGATACCGGCTATACCGGGCAGTGTCAGCGTATATTGCGGAATGGATATGCAGAGCAGTGAGCCTGCTATATCGCCGAGCAGTGCAATACACGCGATTACTCCAGGTAGGCGGTAGTACAGTATCATAAACAGGCATACGAGAATAAACGCGATAATACCTGCGATAATAGTTACTCTAAGGGCATTTTGACCCAGTGTTGGCGATATTGTTCCGTAGTTATCGGTGACAAGCTTAAACGGAAGTGAACCCGCGTTGATCTGATTTGCAAGCTTCTTTGTCTCTTCGGCGGTCATCGGATTGGCTTCGTTGTTTATCACGCAAGTGCTTGTAGTAATTACGCTTTGAACGACAGGGCTTGTTATTTCCTTGTCATCCATATAAATGCTTATTTGCTGATTGAGATACTTCTTTGTCGCTTCGGCAAATTTCTGCGTACCGCTTGATTTGAAGGTAAGCTCTACCAAATATCCGCCGTGTTCCGGATCTGGTTTAGCCTCCGCCTTCTGTACGTCTTTACCCGTGAGTATGATTGTCCCGTCCGGACCTTTGAATGTGAGTTCAGACATAGCACCGAGCTCTTTGATGGCTTCTTCCGGATCCTGCTGTGTAATACCGGACTGCCACGGATAACGTACAATTATTCTGTTGTTGGTATAATCAGGGTAAACGTCCCTATCTTGAATCTTAAGGGCATCAAGCCTCTGATTAAGGCGCTGTACAGCAGCTTCCATATCGGACCTTGTAACCTTTGTCCCAGCCGGTGGCGTAAATGTTACGTCAACGCCTCCCTTGATGTCGATCCCGAATCTTATATCCTGCGCACCTTTGATAATAGTATGACGTATATCTCCGGATTTATAGCTAATCCCGAAGAATGAAACATACGTCAAAGCGAGAATTACCAGTACGAGGATGAAAATTACGGGCTTTCCCACACGCTTTAACACGCATTTTCACCTTCCATTGACTTATTAAATCGAAGCGCGGAATTTGCCTATGCTAAGACATTCTAATGACCGTCATCCGCCAAAGCGGATGACGGCCGACAGAACACGGCATCATAACGCGCTTTAACAATTTCATGAGTAGGCTTTGACCGCTTATAAAATATACATAATTCTAAGATGATAAGTATATTATATGGGTGAATGTATCAAAAGTCAATGATATTTGAGCGGTCAACGCAATAGCTTATACAAATTATCAAATTATTACACGGATAATTCGGTAGTTTCACCCAAAACATCCTTGTTTGCGTCAAGTATGGGCTGTACCCTTTCGGTGATGAATTCAACAACCTGCTGCGGAGCGCGCCCAGTATATTTCTCTGGTTCCAAAAGGCTGTCAATCTCGCTGCGGTCAAGCCCGAAGGCTTTGTCAGCACAAATTCTTTCCAGAAGGTCGTTTTCAAGCCCTTCCTCTTTGACGCGCTTTGACGCGGCGAGGGAATGCTGGCGTATCCGCTCATGCAGCTCCTGCCTGTCGCCGCCCTTCTTGACTGCACTCATCATGATGTTCTCGGTCGCCATAAACGGCAGCTCGCGCATGACGCGCTGCCTGATTACCTTCGGATAAACGACGATATCGTCGGCAACATTCATATATATGTTGAGTATGCCGTCGGCCGCAAGGAACGCCTCAGCGACGGCAATTCTCTTGTTCGCTGAATCGTCCAGCGTGCGCTCAAACCACTGTGTCGCCGCAGTATACGCCGGATTCAGCGCGTCGGTCATAAGGTAACGCGCAAGCGCCGTAATCCTCTCGCAGCGCATCGGATTGCGCTTATACGGCATGGCGGAAGAACCTATTTGGTGCTTCTCAAATGGCTCCTCCATCTCCTTGAAGTTCTGCAGCAAGCGCATATCATATGAGAACTTGCTGGCACTCTGGGCAATGCCGGACAAGACATTGACGATCTGGGAGTCTATCTTGCGCGAATAGGTCTGGCCTGAAACCGGCACGACCTTGTTAAAGCCCATTTCCTCGGCTATCAGTTTTTCGAGCTTTTTAACCTTTTCACTGTCGCCGTCGAAAAGCTCCATAAAGGAAGCCTGTGTGCCTGTTGTGCCCTTCGAGCCGAGCATAGCCAGATTCTCCAAACGGTAATCAAGGTCCTCAAGGTCCATTACAAGGTCATTTATCCAAAGCGTCGCCCGTTTGCCGACAGTCGTAAGCTGAGCCGGCTGAAGATGTGTATAGGCGAGCGCGGGCATGTCCTTATACTTCATAGCAAATTTGGACAGCCTTGAGATTACATTGATTATTTTTCCGCGAAGCAGTTTCAGCGCTTCACGCATTATAATGATATCTGTATTGTCGCCGACATAGCATGAGGTCGCACCCAGATGGATTATCGGTTTTGCCTTCGGGCACTGAACGCCGTAGGCATAAACATGGGACATAACGTCATGACGGACCTCTTTTTCCCTTGCTTCCGCGACTTCATAGTTTATATCATCAGCATGGGCCTCAAGTTCAGCTATCTGCTCATCTGTTATATCGAGCCCCAGCGCTTTTTCAGCCTTTGCAAGAGCAATCCACAGCCTGCGCCATGTTTTGAATTTGAAATCCGGGGAGAACAACTTTTGCATTTCTTTGCTTGCATAGCGTTTGCTAAATGGGCTTTCGTAAGATTCGCGCAACTTTAATACCTCCACAACTAATCATGCCTTAATGTAAGCCGATATTTCTCTATTTTAACTTAAGTTTACCATATATAAAGCCAAAATACAACGCGCGACACACTATGACAATTTATAAAATTTTCGCCCAATAAATTAAATGCCGGAAAACTCCGGCATCTTTTCATTATTTGAAGAAAATTAACGGCCGCTGTTTACATCAGCGGGGCGAACAGCCTCATCAGCACCTCGCATAGCTTCGCGATTACCCCACGCTTCTTCCACTCTTCGGGGTCTATTTTTATCGAAACCTCAAATATCCGCTCGAACTCCTTTTTCATCTGTTTAAGGGCGTTGTTCTTGCAAAGCCACACCGCGTCCTCAAACTGTAGGTAAAAGCTGCGGTAGTCCATGTTTACCGAGCCGATTATGCCTACATCGTCGTCGGAAAGTATCATTTTCGCGTGGATAAAGCCGGGGGCGTATTCATATATGTTTACCCCGCAGTCCATCAATTGCTGGTAATACCCCCTCGTTGCGGCGTAAACATACCATTTGTCCGGTATATGAGGGGTGACGATTCTAACATCTACTCCCGCGCGTGCCATATTGCACAGCGTGATAGTCATCTCGTGGTCAATCACAAGGTATGGCGTCGCGATATAAACATAGCGGTTCGCGCCGCTTATGATGTTCATATAGGCGCCCTCCGAGACATTCCCGGAAAAGGGGCTGTCGTTGAAAGGCTGAACATACCCGTCGTCTTCCCTCGGCGTTGAGACAAGGTATTTCTCATAGCCGAGGTCATCTCCGGTTATCATCAGCCACATCTCAAGAAACATTATAGTAAAATTCCGCACAGCGCTGCCGTAAAGGCAAATGCCGCCGTCATACCAGTGGCCGTGCAGCTCTATCCTATTAATATACTCGTCGGCGATGTTGATACCGCCGGTAAACCCCACATCTCCGTCTATCACAACGATCTTGCGGTGGTCCCGGTATTCGAGAAACTTATTCAGCACCGGGACGAACGGATTGAAGGCCGCGGTTTTAATGCCGTATTCCTTGCACATCTTCTTAAAGCCGCGGGGCATGCCGTCCATGCTGCCGGCGTCGTCATATATCAGCCTTACCTCCACGCCCTCCCGGGCCTTTTGTTTTAAAATTTCAGTGATGTCATCGAGCATTTCACTTTTGGCTATTATGAAGAATTCCATAAAAATAAATTTACGCGCCCGCTTTAGTTCCTCGACCATTTTCGCGTGCATTTTTTCACCGGGCAGAAGAATCTCCGCCTTTGTGCCTTTGTATACCGGCTTGTCGGACATGGTGAGCAGAAAACGCGCCTGCTTGACATAACCGCCGCCTTCATTGCTCAACGCCTGCATGACCTCTGGATCCTGCCGCCGCAACTTAAGGCCAAAACTCTTTGCCCTTTTTATCATCCTGCGCAGGCCGGGAGAAAGATAATGCGTACCCGCGATTAAATATATAAAAACGCCGAACAGAGGGAAAACTAAAATCACAATAGCCCAACTGATTTTATAGGACGGGTTGTCACGGCTGTATATAAGCAAAACGACAACGATTAAGCTTATTATTTCCATCGCGCCGTAAAGATAGGCCGCCCTTTGATTTAATCCCCAAATGGCAAGAAGCAAAAGGGCAAGTTCCAGCGCCAATATGCCGCCTATTAAAAAACTGCGTTTTATTTTCATATTATCACGTCCGAATTTTCATACTGGAGTGAGATAATTTGTGTAATTACAACTTTCCCGCAAGGGGTTTTGCATATTGAGATATCATTACAGCAATGATGTACCAGAAAGCGAAAAGGTCATATCATCTGACACTTACGCCAAATGCTGCATTATGACGTTTTTAGCGAGCCTGCTCGGCATTGTCAACCCTGTCCTCTCAGGCTTTCTTGCGGAAAATGTATTCAGCAATTTTAATCTCAAGGGAATAATCCCAACCGTTATCTCCATGATTACGGTAAAGGGCACCCGCATGTATCTCCGCTCAAGGGTAGGTAAGAAGCTGAAAGGCAGTATGCGCGCCCCGCTTATCTGGCTTCAGCGCCGCATAAGCCGAAAGCTTTGGTGGATTGAACCCATGGTGGACAACTGGGGCTGGGTAGGCATGGTGATGACAAGGATTACGGGCGGTGTATCGGTTCAAGCCGCGGCTTTTATCGCGTCGATGATAACTGACACGATTAACACCTTGCTCTCGCTCATTGTCTATTATTTCACCAGAAATTACATTTTATCGGTGCTCACCGCCCTTGTCCTGCCGTCCCTCGCCGTTATTCCCTGGTTTGCCAGCAAGACTATCCGGTACAGGAAATACAAGCGCATATTCCATGCCCACTAATGTTTTCGATTTGACATATGTAATATTTCCTTATATATTGGAAATTATAAGGATGATTTTGGAATATGCACTGTGCGAGGTCATCTCATTGAATAGGGTAGAAAAAATAAAGCTGAAGAGATACAATTTCTATTCCAAGGATGTGCCGCCGGAGTTTGAAAATGTAAAGATAGTGTTCCTTTCCGACATTCACCACGGCAAATGCTTCTCCACCGAGAAGCTGCGGCGTCTTGTTGAAATGACAAACAATCTTAACCCCGATTTGATTCTTCTCGGAGGTGACTATGTCGACCGCGACCCCAACAGGATTCCATCATTTTTTAGAGAGGCCGCGGCATTCCGCGCGCCGCTCGGCGTTATGGGGGTGCTCGGAAACCACGACAGGTGGACCGATGGCGAGTTGTCCGAAAGGTGCATGTATGAGTCGGGCATAACCCTGCTGGACAACCGGGCCGTCTGGGTTGAGCGGGGCGGCTCACGCATAAGGGTAGGCGGCGTAGGCGATCTCACAACCAGTAATCAGGACCTTGCCCCCATGCTCGAGGGTACAAAGGACGACGACTTGATGATTCTCGTGACACATCATCCAAACTATGTGGACAAACTGCCTAAGGATAAGATTGACCTTATACTCTGCGGCCATACCCACGGCGGGCAGATCAGTTTCCGAGGGAAATGGGTGCCCCACTGGCCCGGAGAAGAAAAGCTTAAATATATTACCGGCGTCGTGAAAAAGGGCAGCACGACGATAATAGTTTCCAACGGCATCGGAACAGTTGGCCCGCCGATTCGGATTTGGGCCGCGCCCCAGATTTGGGAAATTGTTTTAAAGAAGGCTTGACATAAATTCCGTTTAAATATAAAATAAATGAGAAAAAATTGAATATGCATGCAGATTTTTCGGTTCTTCAGTATGAAGATTAAAAGGGAAGGCGGTGAAATGCCGCCGCAGCCCCCGCTACTGTAAGGCAGACTGCAGAATAAATTTGGGTTTGGTAAGCCAAGCCTGACCACTGGGAAAAGATGCCCGGGAAGGTGTGTTCTGCAGAATGAAGCCAAGCCAGGAGACCTGCCGAAAAATCAAGCCGTTATGCATTTCGGAGGGAAAGGCAGGCGTAAATTTTAAGTGGATTTATGAAGTCATGTCGTCCCCTTATCGAAAGGGGACGATTTTTTGGTTTAGGGGGCAAATTTTTAATAGGAGGGGTATTATGCGAAAGGCGGAAAAATTCTTATCTTTACTGTTGTCATTTGCAGTTTTCCTATCCTTTTTTTCGTTCCTGCCGTTTAACTCTAAGGCGGCGGAAGAGCCATACATAACCCTGCTGATTGAAGGGCAGAACGCGGAAATCTATAACGGAAAAGTCAGCTTCACAAGCGGGGACAGCTTATATGACATAATGTCAAAGGCGCTCGCGGCAAAAAAAATTGAACTCAAAGCACCCGACGGGCCTTACGGCCACCAGATACAGGAAATCGGCGGCGAAAGCGGCACTTATCCCGTCTGGTGGCACATCTATGTAAACAATGAGGCGGCACAGGTAGGCGTCGATTCCATAAAGCCGAGCAGCGGCGACAAGATAGTCATCTACCTCGGCGACGACAGCAAAATCCTGTACCCGACTGTAACCGTCAACCCCGCAAACCCGGTCGAGGGAAAAACGGCGGTTATCAGCATAAGCTCAGTGTATACCGATTACAGCAGCGGAGCACCCGTCACCAATACCGTCAAATTTGAAGGCGCGAAGATTTATTTTAACGGCCGCACTTACATAACCGACAAAAACGGCAGCGTAAGCATAACAATGCCGGCTGCCGGGGATTACACATTCACAGTCGAAAAGAAAACCGTTGATAAAACTCCGGCTTTGGTCAATATCGGCGAGATTCCGCTCAAGGTGTATAAGGACGGTGCTGCGCCGGGAACTACCGGCTCAGGCGGCAGTTCTGGAGCCGGCAGCAAAAAATCCGCGTCGAATGGGGCGGCCGTAGACACAAGCGATATCGACAAAATAATATCGGCCGGCGCGGACTATATGCTGCAAAAAGGCGTCAATGACTGGGGCGGGGCGCTGGCGCTGTCCGCCGCGGGGCGCAGCGTTCCCAAGAACTTTCTCGAATCGGCAGCGCAGGAAATCAGCGACGGCGATATGCTGCCGACCCATCTCGCCGGACTTATTATAGGCATAAAAGCGGCAGGTGCTAACCCCCGCAGCTTTAACGGGCAGGATCTTGTAGCCCAGCTCTTATCCTTAAAAATCGGTATAACGGGTCTTAACGGCTATACCTATACGCTGCTCGCACTCGACTCCGGCGGCTATGACATTCCGGCGTCCTCATCCTATACAAAAGAGGGCATTATCTCATCTATACTTTCGTATCAGCTCCCGAACGGCGCGTTTGCACTCGACAAGAATGCCCCTCCCGACAGCGATATGACGGCTATTGCGATAACCGCTCTCGCACCGTATATGGATGAAAGCCGCGTAAAGAAGGCCGTAGACGCCGCTGTCTCCTATCTTTCAAAGGCACAGCAGCCGGACGGAGGTTTCCTGCCCTCCTATTCATCAGAAGAAGTCAGCGAGAGCACCGCTCAGGTTATCATCGCCCTGTCATCCATCGGCATTAACCCGAAAACGGATACGCGCTTTATCAAAAACGGCAAGTCCGCTGTCGACGCACTGCTGTCATTCAGAACATCGAACGGCGCATTTGAACATACAAGGGGCGGAGGAGCCGATTATGTCGCGACGGAGCAGTCAGTGCTCGCGCTTTGCGCCTATCGTTCGCTTTTGAAATCATCGTCTCACGTTTTTGACCTTACGGGTATAAAATCGGAGGACGCAACGACCATAAAAGTCAAAAACCCCGAAACAGGCGGAAATGAGCCTTTTGCTGCAGCCGCGGCTGTGGTCTCAGTATCGCTTCTTGCGCTTTTATTGCGCAGAAAGAAATGTGAATAATTATTCTTGCTTAATCAGCCCGCTGAAAACTACAAGTGGCGGGCTGATTTTTTTCTCCTGATTTAAAAAAAGCTGCGTTACTTGCCCCAATAATTAAGAAAAATGTATTTACATATTTAACCAATTTGATTTTTGTGATAAAATATAATACAATGTTGACGTGTATTATAATTCTACCAACATGCCATTACCCTTACCGTCGGGAGGCGATAAATTAATGGGTAACGCTTCTATTTCTCCAAAAGGCAAAAAGACCCCCGTCGCAAAGAAGAAGAAAAGTAAGGCAAGAAGAGTCGCCGGAAAAATCGGTAGGGCTCTACTTACCGTTTTTCTTATATTTGTCATCACATGCACCCTTGTAGGCGGTGCCGTCGCATTCTATATAATTAATTTCGTTACTCCGCAAAATATTAACCTCGACAGCGCAAACCTCGACAGCACGACGTTTATTTACGCCACTAATTCTAAGAACGAAACTGTTGAAGTAGCTCAAATAAGCGGAGAACAGAACCGTGTTTGGGTGTCACTTAAAGACATGCCCGAGAACCTCAAGAACGCCTTTGTCTGTACTGAGGACCAGCGTTTCTATGAACATAACGGTGTTGACTGGAAACGTACGATAAGCTCGTTCGGCAACCTGTTCTTCCACTTTTACGAAACAAGGCAGGGCGGTTCAACGATTACCCAACAGTTGGTAAACAACCTGACCGCAGCCGGCAAAAACAGCAGCGATTACGGCCGCAAAATACAGGAAATCGTCAATGCCCTGGACCTCGAAAAGAGATATGGCAAGGAGCAGATTCTTGAAGCCTATCTGAACACGATTAACCTTAACGAAGGCTGCTACGGCGTTCAAACCGCGGCTAGAAACTACTTCAATAAAGACGTTAAGGACCTTGACCTCGCCGAATGTGCAGCGCTTGCCTGCCTGCCGAAGGCGCCGAGCACATATGACCCGAGATACCATCCGGAAAAAAACACCGAGCGCAGGGTCAATGTTGTGCTTAAAAATATGTATAAGCAAAAAAAGATAACAAAAGAGCAGTATGAGCAGGCCATTAATGAAAAGCTGAATATCGCTCCGAAAAAGACTGTCAGCACCCGCGGTTGGTTTGAAGACATGGTAATCACAGACGTCCAGAAAGACCTCCAAACCAAGTATGGCTGGACAGCCGATTACGCGCTTAACACAATATATACTAAAGGTCTCAAGATATATACGACAATGAACACAGATGTCCAAAGCGCGATGGACAAGATATATCAGGATACGACCAACACAAAATACTGGAAGCAGTATCAAGGTGCGGTTCAGCCAGAATCGGCCATGATAATTATGGACTATAACGGAAACATACTTGGAGTGGAGGGCGGCCGCGGTAAAAAATCCGGTAATTTGATATATAACCGCGCGGTGGACGCAAGAGCCGCCCGACAGCCGGGTTCTACTATCAAGCCCCTCGGCGTTTATGCGCCGGCTATTGAACTCAATAAAATCAACTGGTCGTCGCTTATCCCCTGCAGCAAGATAACAACCCCAGACGGCAAACTGTGGCCTAAAAACGACGACGATTCCAATTACACCGGCTCGATGACGGTCGTCCGGGCTTTGGCAAAGTCGGTCAACACCGTCGCAGTACACATAGAAAAGGATTATCTTTCACCGGAATATACGTTTGATTTCCTTAAGAACAAGCTTGGTTTTACTTCACTTGTCGAGAGAAAAGTAGTCGGCAATAAGGTCTATTCCGATAAAACCCTTAGTATCGCCATAGGCGCGTTGACGCAAGGCGTCACTGTTAAGGAGTTAGCAGGCGGTTATCAAATTTTTGGCAATAACGGATTGTACTACAAGCCGCATTCATATACTAAGGTGCTGGACAGTAAGGGCAATGTATTGCTTGAAAACAAGATTAAGCCAATACAGGCAATTGGCGCTGATACGGCTTTCATTATGAATAAGCTCCTTCAGTCAAATGTTACACATCCAGAGGGCACTGGTAGAGCCGCAAAGATTAGCGGGTTAGTAGTTGGCGGCAAGACCGGTACTACTAATGACCATAAAGACCGTTGGTTCGCTGGCATTACACCCGACTATGTCGGCGTTGTCTGGTTCGGCTATGACCAGCCGAAAGACCTCGGCTATAAAGGTACAAACCCGGCCCTGGTTGTCTGGAGAAGCGTATTCCAGCTCCTGCCGAAGCATAAGAAGGATTTCCCGAAAAACGGCGATGTGATTCAGGAGCGTTACGACCCCGCAACCGGATATATTACCTCCACCGGGACGGAGGTCGGTTGGTATAAGGTAAACGGCTATCTGCCAACAGCACCGGTTGACCCTGAATTGAGCTAAACTACAAAGCGCCCTGCTTTATGCAGGGCGCTTTTTTTTGTAATTAACTTTACTTTAAAAGTTACATATACGGCGGCTGTGTTCTTCGTATTTTGAATACAGCCGCTAAAATCTTTTATTACGGGATTGTTTTAAAGGTTCATGCCAAATGACATGAACCTTTTCTTTTTTAGAATAAAACTTAATTTGCTCCTTAACAGCTTTAAATAGAATCAATAAAAGCAGATATGTAGTTCAGCGCCGCCCCAGCGGCAATCGCCTCCGTTTTGTATGAGCAAACCTCAATATAGGACGCGTCGCCGTTCTCAAAAGTGTTTAATTCTGCGGCGTAACTGCGAACCGTTGGCAGGTATTCTTCAATGTAGCTGCCAACATAGCCGCCCAGAATGACGGTGCAGTCAAACAACATATATAGGTTATTCACCGCGAGAGCAAGGTGTTGCAGGTACTGCTCCCATACAGCCTTGGCCTCTTTGTTACCGCTTTTGAGCAGCGCAAAATAATTTCCAATATTCCCGTCCGTCAAAGAGGAAAGCTCTGTTGCAGCCAGATATGCGTCAACACAGCCTCTTTGGCCGCAGTAACATTTTCGGCCATTCGGTACAATGCAAAGGTGTCCGATTTCCCCGCTATGTAAGTGGTCGCCATTGTATACTTCCCCATTAATTACAACTGAACCTCCGATATTATTGGAGAGCATCAAATAGAAAAAGTTTTTTGTTCGGTTAGAGAACCAGCTTTCGGCAAATCCAGCCGCATTCGCGTCGTTGAACAGAGAGGATGGGTAATTAATGTAGGTAGAGAATTCTTCACAAGTGGCACCGGTAAAATTCAAAATCTTACCGTAAAACACTTTCTGATGGTCCGGTGTGACAAGGCCGGGGATACCAATGCCAACACCTAAGACTTTATCTGGCGCAAGCCCGCATTTTTGCACAGCCTGATCTACAAGTGCGCCAAGAAAGCGGTAATATTCGTCGGTACGCTCAAAAGGATGACGTACGCCAGTGCGTAAAATTACCTCCCCTTTCAGATCAACGACTACGACCGTAATATGGTTGCGCGTAATATCAAGCCCAACCGCTACGCGTGCATTTTTAATAATGTCATATGTTTTTGCCCTTCGTCCGCCGGTATTGCCCATACTGCCGGATTCTTCAACCAAACCTTCCTTTTGCAGCTCATTGATGTTCTGCGTGACAGTCGGCAGACTGAGCTGCAGCGACGAAACAAAATCTACAAGGGGGATTGAGAAATTAAGGTTTGCTTTTTATGAGAGCATTGTCTGCGTAAAAAAAGAAAGTGAGTGAGGAGAAAACATGATCACCGGAATTATTGTTGTAGTTATTTTTCTGGTAATGGCAGGTCTCATGATGAGCAAAAAGCTTCCGGCTCTGCTTGCGCTGCCGCTTATGGCAGTATTGATCGGTATTGCGGGCGGACTGCCGGCATTAGGCGAAGAAGGAATATTAACATTTGTTCTGTCCTCCGGCGCCATCAAATTAGCAGGTACATATGTAGCTATCCTGTTTAGCTGCTGGTTGAGCCAGATCCTGTACCGCACAGGTGTAACTGACACCATCATCAAAAAGGCAGCAGAACTCGGCGGCGATAAGCCTTTTGTGGTTTCCCTCGTGCTGTGCGTCGTTACAACATTCCTCTTTACAGTATTGTTCGGCACTGGTGCGGTCGCCATGGTAGGCGCTGTAGTTCTGCCGATTCTTCTTTCTGTCGGCGTTCCTCCGATTGTCGCCTGCAACGCGTTCTTGGCGGCAATGTGCGGCGGATATTGCCTCAACCCTTCAAATATTTCCGCAATTGCCAATATTACTGGAGTTACCATGTCAGACATGACGCTTTGCGCAGCAATCCTCTGCGGTATATGCGTACTGTTCTTTGTGGTCTACCTTGCATGGAACTTTAAGAAGAATGGAGCCAAATTCGCTTTTGCCGCTCCGGTAAAGGAAACTGATGAGGCTGAGGAAGAGGCCGAAACTCGCCCGCAGCTCAAAGGTTTCCGCGGTGTTATGGCTTGTGCCACACCAATCGTGGTTGTCCTTGTTATGTTAATCTTCCGTCTTGACGCTATCCCGGTTTTCCTGGTCGGTATTGTTTGGGCGATTATTTTCACCGTCAAGGGCAAATGGTCCAAGTATTCGTCCATGCTTGTCCAGTGCTGCTATGAAGGATTTAAAGACGGCGCTCCAACCGCTGGATTGATGTTAGGTATCGGTATGATTATCAACGCCATGACAGCGCCTACCACTCAAAAAGCTATCCAGCCGTTTATGCAAATGATTACACCCCGCACCGCGGTTGCACTGGTTATTTTCGTCTGCGTGCTCGCACCGCTTGGTCTGTACCGCGGCCCCTTCAACCTGATGGGCCTTGGCGCAGGTCTTGCTGCCAGCATGGTTGCCGTAAATGCAGTACCTGTTATAGCGCTTTCTGCCGTATTCTATGCTGCATATCGCTGGCCGAGCCAGTCCTGCCCGACTTCTACACAGGTTGTTTGGGCTTCCAACTTTGTTGGTTATGACCCGGTTACCACTACAAACAAGGTGTTTTGGGCCAACTGGGTGGTCACTGCGTTATCTGTCATTATAATGGTGGCCATTTACTTCTAACTAAACTTGTTTTCAGGCGCAGTTGCAGTGCCGGAAGCTAATTAAATCTTACGCATATTTTAGGAGAAGATCAATATGAAAGTCAGAATTGGAATAGATGTAGGAGGTACCTTCACAGACGCCGTTGCAATTAATGATGAAACCTATGAACTGATAGGCAGTGTGAAGTTGCCCACCACACACGAGGCAAAGGAAGGTGTCGCAGCCGGCATTGTGCAGGTGCTTTCCAAAATAATGGAAGAATACAACATCAAGCCTGAAGACGTGACCTTTATTGCTCATGGCACAACCCAGGCAACCAACGCCCTGCTGGAAGGGGACGTTGCTAAAGTCGGCATTGTCACCATTGGAAGCGGTATTCAAGGTCTAAAGTCCCGCAGCGACACTAATATCGGCAACATTGAGCTGACAGCCGGAAAGCATCTGCAAAGCTACAACGCGTACGTCAATGTCGGAACAAAGGAAACCTTCGTTAATGACGTTGCGAACGCACTAAGCGACTTGATGCGTCAAGGCGCTCAGTCCATCGTTGCGACCGAAGCTTTCTCCGTTGATGACCCCACAAACAAAAATGCTGTGCTGGAGCAGTACCGTAAACTCGGCCTGCCCGGCACTGCCGGAAGTGATGTCTCCAAGCTGTACGGTTTAAAGGTGCGTACTCGAACCGCTGTTATCAATGCGTCTATCCTCCCAAAGATGCTTGAAGCTGCAAATATGACCGAACGGAGTATCAAAAATGCTAATATCGGCGCACCTTTGATGGTCATGCGGTGCGACGGCGGCGTTATGACGATGGACGAGGTACGCAACCGCCCGATTCTCACTATTCTCTCAGGCCCGGCGGCGGGTGTTGCCGGTGCGCTGATGTACGAAAAGCTGACTGACGGTATTTTCTTAGAAGTCGGCGGTACCTCCACTGATATATCCTGCGTCAAGGACGGCAACGTTGTCGTTCATTACGCGGAAGTCGGCGGGCATAAGACATATGTAAATTCCCTTGATGTCCGTACTGTCGGTATCGGCGGCGGCTCTATGATCGAGCTGAAGGACGGAAAGGCCGTCAATACCGGCCCTCGCTCTGCCCATATTGCTAATCTGGACTATGAAGTCTACACCGACCCTGAAAATATCGTCAATCCGGTTTTGCGTTCCATTCGCCCGAAGGAAGGCGACCCGGAGTATGCGTATATTGAGTGCGACGGAGGCAAAAAATATGCGCTGACTCTTTCCGGTGCAGCCAATATCGTAGGATATGTGTCAAAAGAAAACTATGCCTACGGCAATGCTGAAGCTGCCCGCAGGGCATGGGCGCCGCTGGCAAAGAATATGGGGATGTCGGTTGAAGAATGTGCCAAAAAGGTTTTGGAATTCGCCGCGGCCAAGAACAGCAAAGTTGTGGAAAGCTTAATCAAGGATTATGGCCTTGATAAGAGCGCCCTTACCTTTGTCGGCGGAGGCGGCGGCGCGGCTACCGTTGTACCACACTTAGCCGAATATATGGGCTGCAAGTTCCGTATTGCGAAAAACGCCCATGTTATTTCGCCTATCGGTGTTGCCCTCGCCATGGTGCGTGATATGGTTGAACGGACCATTATGAATCCTACAGAAGAGGATATTCTCGCGATACGCAACGAAGCTTTTCAAAAGGCAGTGCAGTCCGGTGCCGACCCCGATACGATAGAAGTCAAGGTTGAAGTCGACAATCAGCGTCAGAAGGTCAGAGCTATTGCAGTAGGCGCGACGGAGCTGCGTACCAAAGAGCTTTCCGGCGCAAAAAAGACGGATGAAGAGCTGATTAAGATAGCAGCAGACAATCTTAAAGTTGATCCCTCTAAGATTAAAATTGCCGCAGACAACGGCAGTATGGTAGCGCTGACCTGTCAGAATACTGTACGTGCATTTCTGTTCTTCAAAAAGAAAGTCAATACCTTGCGCCTGCTCGACCGGGACGGTGTTATCCGCTTGCAGCGCAAGAACGCGACGGTTGTTTCCTGCCCGGTTAAAAGGTGGAAATCAGTTGTGCAAAACGTACTGGCTGATAATACTATTCACGGCGACGGCGGCGCCGAAATTCCTAATCTTTATGTCGTTCTTGGACGCCGCATTATTGACCTTGCGGGTATGCAAAGTGAAAGCCAGATTATGTCTTTGTGCCGGGTAGAACTGTCCGGTGCCCGTCCTGATGACTCACTTATAGTCATTTGTACTCGTACTACAGAAAACGAACGCGGCTAATCCGCGAAGAAAGGAAAGTCTTTTATGCGTGTTTATCCCTTTCCCGACCAGATTAAATCGCGTAAAGAGCTAAAACGTGACCTGCTTTATCACAAGATTCCGGAAGAAATGCGGGTGCCGATTGCAGACAGGGCCTGGCAGACAGGGGTAGACGCCGCACAAAAGCTTATAGAGAAATACCCAAATAAGAGCATTTATGACGTTGCCAAGGCCGAGGGCCTGACTGTTGACCATCGTAAGGTTGACAAGATTTCGGGCAACTTGCGCTATTTCAGTGAGTACTATTCAGGGCGCAAAACCATTTTCATTTATGATGATTCAGTACGGCTCTGGGCGAAAGCTAACGGCCTTTCTACTGCAGCAGCAGAAGAACTGATATTAGCGCATGAAATATTTCATCACTTGGAATGTACTCAGATTGGAAAAACCTCCGAGCAGTATACAGTGCCGCAGATTCAGATTGGCCGTTTCTCGTTCGGGCGGACAGGCATACGTGCGTTGTCGGAAATCGGTGCGCACGGATTTGCCTACACCTGGTATCAGGCACATGATAAACTGCCCCCGAAAAACCAGTCTTCTTCAGTTTGCCTGACCAATTATGCGGTCAATGATGTGCTATTCCGCGGCAGGAATACCGCAAAGAAAATTTTTGAAGACAATCCAATTATGCGCGTTCTTACTGGAAAGGGGAGAAGCAAAAATGGTAAATGAAAATAAAAAGGAAGTACTTACGTACGACGTTGCTGTCATAGGCGGAGGCCCCGGCGGCATGGCAGCGGCAGTTTCCGCCGCGCGCGAAGGGGCAAAGGTGGTCTTGGTCGAACGCCTCGGCTATCTTGGCGGACAGATGGCTTCCGGCCTGCCGTTCCTCGCTTTTCTTGATATGCACAAGCGGCAGATAGTCGGCGGTCTTGCGCAAAAAATGGTCGATGACCTCGCCGCTATGGACGGCACTGCGGGACATCGCTATTGCCCGTTTCATATATCCACTACCACGGTGAACCCGTTCTATACCCGTATCATTTGCTTCCAGTGGGCAAAAGACTACGGAATTGACCTGCTAATGCACTGCGAAGTCACCGGCGCAACAGTAGAAAACGGGCGCCTGACAGCAGTCACAGTGGTCGGCAAGGGCACTGAAATTGAGATTAAGGCCAAAGTATTCATAGACGCTACCGGCGACGGCGACTTGGCCTATTTGGCAGGCGCGGAATATGAAAAGGGTGAAGAAGGTACAGGTATACTCCAGCCGCCTTCATTGATGTTCAACTTGGGCGGAGTGGATTTTGACAAATTTATCGACTTCATTGCCGAGCACCCCGAAGAGCTGCCATACAACATGGGACTGACCCACATCCGTCCCGGCTACAATGCGGAGTTCTTCCGCAACAACCCCGGTCACATCTTCTTTGGCCTAAATCATATGATTGAGAAGCTGCGTGCTGAAGGCAAATGCCCCATCCAGCGTGACACGGTTATCTACATACGGCTGCCTATTCCCGGCCATGTTGCGGTCAATACTATCCGCATTCAGAATTTTGACGACAGCAATGTGCATGACCTAAGCCGCGGCGAACAGGAAACACACCTGCAGATTCTGCCGTTAGTCAAGATGCTGCAGGAAAATGTACCTGGCTTCGAAAACAGCTATGTCACTTACGTCAACGCAGTCATAGGTGTACGGGAATCCCGCCGTATAATGGGAATCAAAAAGCTTACAGCAGAAGATTGTATTGAAGGCCGCATTCCTGACGACTCAATCGCGCTGTACTCATATTTTATTGATATACACAAGGGCAACGGTGAGGGCACTTATACCAAAACCATTGAGGAGCCGTATGGCGTACCTTTTGGCTGCACCGTTTCCAACAGTATAGATGGCTTGATGATGGCCGGACGCTGCATGAGCGTTGACCATGTGGCTTTTGGTTCCAGCCGCATTATGACCCTCTGCATGGCAGTGGGTGAGGCAGCCGGAATCGGTGCTGCACTTTCAGTCAAAAAAGGCATTACACCACGTGAAGTCGATCCGCAGGAGGTTCGTTCCATTCTGCTCACTCACGGAGCAATTCTGAAACTGTAAGCTGTATTTATCAAAAAGAAGGTGTAAATATGTCAATTCCAAAAACAATGAAAGCACTGGTTGCCTATGGTCGCGGCGATTACCGCTTTGAACCAGCCTATCCAACGCCGGAATGTGGTCCCGACGATATTATTCTCAAAGTCGAAGGCTGCGGAGTCTGTGCCGGAGACTTGAAATGCCAACACGGCGCAGATATGTTCTGGGGCGGAAACGGCCAGCCCAGTTGGGTGGAGCCTCCGTTTATCCCGGGTCATGAATTCATCGGTATTGTAGCCGAAGTCGGCGAAAACGTAAAGGGAGTACAGGTCGGCGACCGCCTGACTGCCGACCAGATTTACCCCTGCGGCGAATGCCGTTTCTGCAAGAGCGGAAAGTACTGGATGTGCCAGCCGCACAAAACCTTCGGCTTTTTTGCAAGCACTAACGGCGGTATGGCCGAGTATATGAGGCTGCCTAAGAACGCGGTTGTCCACAAGGTTCCAAAAGACCTTGCGTTGGAAAAGGCCCTGCTTATCGAGCCTTATTCCTGTGCCAAACACTGCGTTGACCGTGCCGATATCGGCGCAGAGGACGTAGTCGTAATTTCCGGCGCCGCACGCTCGGACTTGGCATGGTTACATACGCCCGCCAGCGCAACCCCAAGCTTCTTATTGCGCTTGATATGAAGGATGAACGCTTAGCTAAGGCGAAAGAGTTTGGTGCAGATATAGTTTGGAATCCCAGCAAAGTCGATGTCCAGGCTGAAATTCTCAAACTGACCGACGGTTACGGCTGCGACACCTACATTGAAGCCACCGGCCATCCGTCTTCAGTCATTCAAGGCTTGCAGATGGTACGCAAACTGGGCCGCTTTGTAGAGTTCTCAGTTTTTGCTGAGCCGACCACTGTGGATTGGTCGATTATCGGCGACCGCAAGGAGCTGGACGTACTTGGTTCCCATCTCTCACCTTATTGCTACCCGTATGTCATTGAGCATATCGCCGACGGTACGCTTAAAACAGACGGAGTCGTTTCCCGCACCTTCCCGATTGAAAAATGGGAAGAGGCCTTTGAATATGCAACCGGCAAATACGGGGACTTCAAAGTCGCAATCACGTTTTAAAACGGGGGTAATCAGATGCAGTATTTGATCGGTACTGATATTGGTACCTCGGGAACCAAGTCCATCCTGATGGACACCTCCGGAAATCTGGTTGCACAGGACCTGCAGGAATATGACGTTCTTACCCCCAAACCGCTTTGGGCAGAACAATGGCCGGATGTTTGGCTAAACGCCGTCAAGCAATCCGTAGCAAATACCGTGAAAAAGTCCGGAGTTGACCCGAAAGACATCCGCGGTATCTGCATCAGCGGCCTTTACGGCGGGTCCGGCGTACCGGTTGATGAAGCGCTGAATCCTGTGCGCCCCTGCCTTATCTGGATGGACCGCCGAGCCGAAGAGCAGGAACGCTGGGTCCGGCAGCATGTGGATCAGAGCCGCCTCTGGCAGATTACCCAGAACGGTACGGATCCATACTACGGCTACACTAAAATCCTTTGGATACGCGACAACGAGCCGGAAAATTGGGTAAAAATTCGTATGTTTTTACCGCCAAACGCATATGTCATTGCCCGCCTTTCCGGAGAAGTAGCCATTGACTACTCCTCCGCGGGCAATCTGGGTGGATTTTTCGATATGAACACCCGCTCATGGTCAGATGAGATGCTGAATGCTATGGGTGTTCCGCGAACTTTAATGCCGCAGCGTATTGTTGAAAACACCGAACCAGTAGGCACACTGACCACTGCGGCTGCACAGGAAATGAATCTCACCCCCGGCACTCCGGTCTTTAACGGCGGCGTTGACTGCGGTGTAGCTACGTTGGGCCTCGGCGTATTCGAGCCGGGCGATTATGCAGCGGCAATCGGCACTTCCATGTGCGCCGCTCTGGTACATGAGGAACCCATTGAAGCCCGTGACCTTATCTCTTGGCCATATGTGTATAATGCGCGGCGGCTGACGTATTCTTTCGGCGGCGGCGCAACAGCCGGAGCAGTCATCAAATGGTTCCGCGACACCTTTGCCGCAGAGGAAAAGCGCGCGGAAGCGGCCGGCGGTGAAAACGCCTATGCCGTTCTTGACCGTCAGGCAGCCAGTATCCCCGCGGGTTCGGAAGGACTCATTGTTCTCCCGTATTTCATGGGCGAGCGCAGCCCCCTTTGGGACACCAACGCGAAGGGAACAATATTTGGCCTTTCATTGGTTCACACCCGCGCACATATCTATCGGGCATTCTTGGAAGCAGTCGCGTACTCCCTCCGCCATACGATGGAGTCTTGCGGTACTGAACTAAAGGAAAGTATTCTCTTGGCTGGCGGGGTCAGCAAATCCCCGCTCTGGAAGCAGATTTTTGCAGACGTGACCGGACACAGCATTGTATGCCCCATTCACGATGTAGAAGCCAACCTCGGCGACGTGATGCTGGCGGGACTTGGCACAGGCCTGCTGACCCGAGAAGATTTAAAGAAATGGCAGGTGCTGGACAAAAAGATTACGCCCAACCCCGAAGCTCACGCCAAATACAATGAATACTATAAAATGTACCGTGATTTATACGGTCATTTAAGAGAAGATATGGCGCGGATGACTCAGATTAGGTAAATAAAAATTTGGCAGGGCAATCTTGTTGCTTAGATCCGTTTCGTCTCTTTCTCCGACATACAACAACGCTATTTGCTATAGCGTGCCGAATATATTTTTTAACTCCGAGATTTCAATCAACCCCTATACACTTTATATCCCAGCTATTGCTCTACAAAAAAACCAGAACATATTCGGGAAATACACCGAATATGTTCTGGTTTTCTAATTTTGTACCGTAGTTTACAAAGTATTTTATTAGGTACCGCTGGTGCTGGATGAAGAAGCAGTTGATTCCGGATATGTCGCATCACCATTATTGTCATGAATAGTTATTGAAATGACAGCACCATCTTTAATCGTTATGCTCTTAACTGTGAAACCGTTAACGCCATTGAGCGTTTTGAAAGCATCTGACGAAAGCATATCAGTCGGTACTGTACCATCGGTATCCTCTACATCCTCACCATTGTTCAGCTTATCAGAAACATATATCTGTGCTGCCATATAAGCCGCCCGAGCATCAGACAGAGCAGCCGCTCTCTTTGCCGCAGCAACCCTGCTGCCGACTGTCGGGACAAGTATAAGCGCCAAAATTGCCAAAATCGCAATGACAGCGATAAGTTCAATAAGCGTAAAGCCACCCTTTGACTTCTTTACCTTTTTGCAAAGAGCACTCAGTACCTTTTTCAATTCCTTTCAACCCTTTCTATGTATTTTCCTGCTATAACTTACTGTTCTATTATATTAATTCCATTAACTCAAAATTTTAGACATAATATATCAGTAGATATAGCAGAAAAAACATAGAAATTGTCAATAGGGCAGGGTTGGCGTTACAACTATTTTCCCATCTACAAGCGAAAAGGACGACGAAACAATGTCGTTTTCCGCCTTCATCGAGGCGAAACCGATAGTTAATTTAACCCCGCGGTACAGCGTATCATGGCAGATTACTTTACCGTTACCGGAATTTTCAATCTGCGCACCGAGCGTCTTATATTCCTCGGTTAGGGCATTCAGCTTTTCTGTACTGGCTTCAAGGCTCACCTGTGAACTCCTAAGCATTTGTTCTTTGCTGCTCGGGAGCTTGCCGGCCTGTTTATACTTATTCAGAAGGTCAATTATCTGTTTGAGTTTCTCAATTTGACTTTTGAGTTGTTCAATTTCAGTATGTAGCGCTGAATATCTTGTCATAACGGACGGGTCTGCTCCCAAAATAAGCTCGGTGTGAATATTTGACGGAGAACCTATTTGATTTGCAATCACATTTTCCCCGACTACGAAGCGGCCGCCCATGATTTTTCCGCGCCCTGTAACCTCAAGCCTTCCTCCACATTTAATATTGCAGTTCATTATGCTTTGGGTCTTTACGCTTCCGCCGGCATTGATTTCACAATTTTCAAGAAATGTGCTTTTTAGGTCGCCCTTACATTCGATCTTACTGCGGCTCATGCCGACGACACCGCGCGATATAGTCACATTGCCGCCCGCCTTGATTGAACCGCCTTCTACATTGCCTCCGATTTCGACATTGCCCGCGGCTTCAATCGAAAATCCCTCTGTGACATTTCCGATAACTGATACATTACAAACGGATTTTATGTTTCCTGTCGATGTATCAACATTTCCCGACACAATAAAGGTATCTACGACATTAATGCGGTTGCCGTTCATACTGACATGGCCGTCAATTGTCGAAAAAAGCTTTGTACCGTCCTCGCTGAGAGCAGTATTGCGCCCAACCGGAGAAGGTATTGCTTTTCCCGGGGCCGCTGGCAAAACTTTGCCGGTAACGGACATGCCGTCAACACCTTTTGTCGGGAGGGTTATTTCAGCAAGAACTTGTCCATATTTAACATTTACTACTAATCCAAGATCCCGGTAATCGACTGTTCCGTCTTCTCTGACCTTTGGGTGAGAATCTTTGTTGATTTCAAATAAATATTTTATAGAACCGTCTTTTCCTCTTTTTGGCTCTGTTCCTCTTGCAATCACGTATTCTCGGGAATACTCTGGATGCGCTTTTATTTTCTGGAGAAGCGGTACGTCAATACCATATGTTACTTTAGCTTCTCTTAAAGCATCATCGATCATCTGGGAGGAAACATCTTGTCCCCCGTATTTAGGAGGTTCAATTGTAAGTCTGGCCTGCATCAAGTCAGGAGATACAACAACTTTTACCGAAGCAGGTACCGGCGACGGACCATTTTTTATATTCAACTGTCCGAACATTAACAAAATCCTCCTTTGAGCCGTTTCCAGACGGTTATATTTTCTTCTTTATCTATATTATAATTAATTATTTATGATAAAACAATAATTTTTATCAAGGATTTCCGGGCACTGACACGAATGGGAAATAGCAATAAAAAGACTGTTTCTGCAACCGTTATAATGGCCATATAGCGTAATTTTAAGCCCTTTGGAGCCTTAGGTTTACTATACATATCCGTGAACGTGTGACTGTATTTATGCCGCCTTGCAGCGCATTTGAAGTTGCTCCTTAACTGCCGGTTTTTCAAATAAAAAGAAAGGTTAAGCCAATATCTTAATATTTTATCAATGGAACTTTTGGTCACAAAGTGAAAATTTGTGCTATTCTGAATTTTGGAATTATGAATTAATAATTACTATGTCAAAGCGTTTTTATCATTTGCTGATAGGGTAAATATTCAAATCCCATGCTCTTATAAAATGATATCGCCCTTTTATTGCTCTCCTCTGTCTCAAGGCGGATGCGTTTCACACCGCTGCAAAGATTATTTTCTAAGTACGAAAAGAACTCATGTCCCAGACCGCGGCAGCGGTATTCAGGCTTGACATAGAGTTCCTCGACCCATAGAACCATGCCGCCCGCCTCCTGAGAAAAGGTTTTGGCTAACAGCGCATAGCCTGCAGTCTTGCCTTCATACTCCATGATATATGCCATCGCATACTCATCAGAGCGCATCAGCTCATCAAAGGTGTCTTCAATATGCTTTTCGGGTATATTGTGGTCCACTGCGTCGGACATATAAAAACTTTTCGCCATTTCTATATAGTCATTTTTATCTTCTTTTCTGATTTTTCTAATCATAAACCATACTCCAAAATTATTAACAATTTTTATTTCACTTGTTAAAAACTTTCAGTTTAATATTATAACGCTATTCTTCGACAAGATTTTTCAATATATGTTTTCGGATATTCAATGCGATACAAATTGTTGATAACTTGTTGAAAGTTGTTAAAAACACGTTGAGAACTCATTTTTAATAGCGTTTTACAGCAAAACTAAGCCAAATTTTGCCCTATCCTGCGCAGAAACGGCACTTGATCTGTGATAGCAGCGCAATACGCTGTGTAAACAATATCTTAAACGCGCCGGTTTTGCCTAAGGGTATTTGTGAACATATGTTTGTCCAAAAAATACGCCAAAAAACAGGGATAAGTACGGGTTATGTACCTATCCCTATTTTTGTCTGGGCAATTTTTGTAGGCAGCATTTCTACTTTACAAGCGCCATCATGGAGTTTTTGAGTTCCTCCAAAAGCTTTTGGGCGTTCTCAAGGCTGCTGCCCTTGACTCCCATATAGAACTTGACTTTTGGCTCCGTTCCCGACGGGCGGACACAGCACCAGGCATTGTTTTCAAGTTCATAGTAAAGCACGTTGGATTTCGGCAATCCCGTCGGCTTCTTTGCACCGCTTTCAACTTCAGTGATTTCACCCGTTAAGTAATCCCTGACGGCGGTCACTTTAAAGCTGCCAAACCTTTGAGGCGGGTTATTTCTCATATTCTTTAAGATAGACTGAATCTTTTCCGCCCCATCTAAGCCTTTCAACGTAATGGACGTCAAATCCTCTTTATAGTACCCATACTTTTCATAGATGCGCAGCATCTGATCCCAAAGGGTAAGGCCTTGTTCTCTGTAATACGCGGCCGCTTCACACAGCGCCATGACGGCTACAACAGCATCCTTATCCCTTGCATGGGTTCCTACAAGGCAGCCATAGCTTTCCTCAAAACCAAACAGATACTCATAATTATGGTTCTGTTCAAATAATTTAATCTGCTCACCGATATATTTAAATCCGGTAAGCACTTCAATGAGTTTTATGCCGTATTCCTTCGCTATCTCGTTTGCCATATTAGAGGAAACTATGGTCTTTATAAGCGCTCCGTTTTTCGGCAGTTTGCCGAGCTTTTTCCTGACAGAAAGCTCATACTCGGCTATCAGCAGGCCTGACATATTGCCTGTAAATGACTTATATTCTCCCGTTTTTGTGTCCTTGGCATAAACTCCGAGCCTGTCTGCGTCAGGGTCGGTCGCCAGGACTAAGTCGGCATCTTTTTCTTTTGCCAACTTGAGTGCAAGGGTAAAGGCCTTTGGGTCCTCGGGATTCGGATAGCTCAGCGTGCTGAAATTGCCGTCTGGCAACTCCTGCTCCGGAACTACATAGACATTTTCGAACCCCAATTCTTTTAAGATTGTTCTCACAGGGATATTTCCGGTCCCGTGAAGCGGGGTATAGACAATTTTCAATTCCTTAGCAGCCTTTTTAATAGCCTCGGGACTCAATACAAGCTTTTTGAGCGCATCGTAATAGCGCCTGTCGATTTCTTCCCCTATGATATTAAAAAGTCCTTTGCTGATGGCTTCAGCTTTGTCTATGGTTTTAATGGCTCCAAATGACGTAACGGCATTCACTTCATCAATGATTTCCTGGTCCCGGGGCGGGGTAATCTGTGCGCCGTCTTCCCAATAAACTTTGTAGCCATTATATTCGGGCGGATTGTGGCTCGCTGTTATCACTACACCGGCGATACAGTGCAGCTCTCTCAATGCGAATGATAGCTCCGGAGTAGGCCTTAACGATTCGAAAAGATATGTTTTTATGCCGTTCGCATTCAACGTCAGGGCAGTTTTTTCGGCAAACTCACGGGAGAAATTCCTTGAGTCATAAGCGATGGCAACGCCCTTTGACTGGCCGCCATTTGCAATTATGTAATTTGCAAGTCCCTGAGTAGCCTTTGCTACGGTGTAGATGTTCATCCGGTTAGTCCCTGCGCCGATAATGCCGCGCAGGCCGCCGGTTCCGAACGTCAAGTCCTTATAAAACCGGTCCTGTATCTCTTTTTCGTCTTTTAAATTTTTAAGCTCTTCGCGTGTCTTTTCATCGAAAACAGGATTTGTGCACCAATCGTGATAGCGTTCTTTATAGTCCATATAACACACTTCCTATTAACAAAGTATATTACATAGCCGTTAACGCCGAGCCAATAAAATTATACTATTTTTAATACATTTAGTAAATGTTTATTCTGCACATATGAAATCGGGTTAGTAAAAACGTTTGTACCGGTAAATTTTAAATTCATGCCTTTTTGCATTAATAGTTAGTGTCAAACAGGGTTAAGAAAATAAAATAGCGGCAGGGAAAACCTGCCGCATTTTTTGGCTTTATTCATGTGTTTTTCTTTGTTCTACATATCCATAAATGATTTTAGTATACAAAATCGTAGGTATCAAAAATACTATGCATAAAAGTAAAATAAGGATATTAACCCAGCCTCTTATTACAGTTACGTCTATTAGATAAGATTGCGTAAAAACCGCAAGAATAATAAACAAAAGGCTTTTCCTGCGGTTGCTCAGTCGAAAAAGCTAACAGATTAACGGAAATACTGCAAAAAATAGTCTGCCGCGACGTCTGCACGGCAGTACCACTTTTTTCTCACATTTTAATTTTTCAAATACTCGATTCCCGCGTTTTGGTCGACTTTAACGACTTTGTCCCCGTCGAAGCAATAAAGATTACCCGAAATAAATTTACTGGACTGCATGTCAAAGGCTTTTGTGTTTTGACCCTTCTCCAGACTATTGTTGTCAACTGTAAGAAGAGCGGTTCTCAGCGAAATTTCTTCCTGAGGCTTGAATACCATTACAATTTTGCCGTTATCATTTTTTATGCCATCAACGATTTTCAAGCCTTTGCCGATTTTGTCAGTATTCAGCGCCTGATCTGATACGATCTTCGCCGTCAGCGAATTTACGCTATTTGCATACTCAATCTTGATAATAGATGGCTGAAACTTGTCATCTATGTTAACGTCTTCATACGCGACATAACCTTTATACATCGTTATTGTATCATCGGTTATATCAAGTATTTTTAAATTGCTGAATTTTTGGTCTGAAATAATGGCACGGCTTACATTGTCTTTTTTAACACTCACTATATAGGTGCCGTTCTCGTCAGAATAGGTAAAATAAAATTTATTGTTATATGACACACCGGTATTTATTAATCTTGAGGAGATTGAATCCACATCTAATTCAAAGTTAAGTTTTCTGAGTTTCCCCGAGTGTTTGTCAACGGAATAAAGATACCATTTGGTTTCCTTGTATTCACCGGCAAGTATTTCATCATTATTTTCAGCGATAAACATAAGGGTGCGGCTGTTAAGCAAATATACCTTTCCCGAGGCAAGGTCCAGTAATTTATCATTGCCACTTCCGTTTCTTTTTTTAATCAGCGCAAAATCGTTTTCCGGACTCAAAAAAGCTGTGTCGGATTGCTCGGCGTCTTTGTCCTTAACACCATAAGCTTTTAGTGTTTTATTTACTATATTAAAGGAACGTATCTTATAATATCCGTCCTGCGGAATGCAGTCAACCACTGAATTATCAAGACTCTTTATCGGCTCATAACTGACTTTCGAATCTTTTAAAATATTGATATTACATCCGGAAAGCAGCATTATTAGTGGTAATATTATACAAAAACTTTTTTTCATTAGTTCAGGCTCTCCTTAAAGGCATATTTGCTTGACAGCTTCTTGACCAGCATTTTTAATTGTACATAACCAGATATCATGATTATGCCAAGCGATAATAACAAATCCAATACCAGATACAATGGTATATTGTTTGTTAAAATATCAAATCTAAACAGTACACTCAACAGATAGAAAATAATAAATGACAATGATACAGACCCGACAAAGGCAATAAGACCGTAGCAAATAAATTCAGACATGAATATCTTATTGACCGCAGAATCCTCTATACCAAATATGTTGAATAGGGTAATGTCACGCTTTCTGAGTATAAGTATCTGCTTTAAGGAAGATGATATACTGATAACGCTAAACAGCAACAAGACAAGAAACAAAACGGCGCTTACCGCAACGATAACTACTGCGAACTGCGGAATCTGCTTAGTTGATTTCAGCGCATATCTTGTTGTTATACCAGAATTGAACCCTTCTATCTGTTTTGAAATATCGCTCATATCGTCGACATTCGGTACGATAACAATTATTCTGCCAAATTGCGGTATACCATCTTCGGTCTGGCCACGGGCGATTTCTTCTGCTGTCTTATCATCTATTAAAATCGTGTCGTCAGGAAAAAGTCCGCCTGCACTGTTATTTGAAAAACCGCATACTTTTCTTGTTACATTGTAAAATTCAGTTTTTCCTTTATTGTTTCCTTTGCAATACCTTTGTTCTTCAATGGAAACATTCTCCCCAATCTTAAACTGATTCTTGTCTTCCGTATTTAATATAATAAAATTCTGATCGCTTACATCATCCTTAACTCCAAAATACTTAAGGCATCCTTTTGGTACTCCAAGTATTGTTCCAAAATCACTGATTTCTTTATTTTTACTGAAATAGACTGGGTGAGCAAAATCGCAAATTGTATATTCTACACCTTTTATGTTTTTAATTTTTTTATTTAAATCCATATTTATTAACGACATATCAGTATCACTGTATACTTCCATGAAATACAAGGCTTCATTATCAACAATCCCTGTCTTGAAATTATCATATAAACTCTTGACCAAACCTGAAATCAGGTTAAAAATCAAAAGGAATACAATTAATGATAAGATAATACTGACAAATTTCTTAATATTGCTTTTAAAAAAAATCAGAAATGTTGGCACATAAATCACTTCTTTCAATTGTCTTATAAAGCTTAAGATATGCTCAATTCTCCGTTTTCTAAGGTATAAATCCTGTCGGCGATTTTGTCGAAGTCGTTGTCATGCGACACCAAAACCACCGCGTGTCCATTGTTTTTCAGCTCTGTAAACCATGTTATAATTTTTTCCCTATTAAAATCGTCAATATTGGCTGAAGGCTCGTCTGCAAATATAACGGCATCATTTTTCATAATAGCTCGGATTATTGCAATACGCTGCCGCTCTCCACCAGAAAGAAACTTCGCCTTTGTTTTGAGCCTATCTGACATATTAAACCTCTCAAGGTTTTTTGTTATCATTTCCTTAGCTTTTTCACGGTCCGGAGCAAGAGTATATCTTAAAAATATCTCAAGGTTTTCCTGAACGGTCAAATCTTCAAACAGGTTATAATCCTGAAAAATAAAACCCATTTGATTCTTTCTTGTTTCGCGTTTCTCCTTTGCGGATAATTCAAGTGCATTCTTGCCGCGCCAATAGTATGTACCACCGTCGGGATTCTCCAGAAAAGCGCAGATATTGAGCAGGGTAGTTTTTCCCGCACCGGATCTGCCCTTTATCAATACGATTTCAGAAGCAGCTGCTTCCATGCTTATGTCCTTTAATACATTCTTATCAGCGTAGGATTTTGAAATTTTTTCAAGCTTAATGATTGTCTCTTTCATAATAACTCCTTTATTTATTTGCAATACTTTCTACATAAAGACCCTTTTCAGTCGCCATAATATTCATTGATTTAAAGTTTCTGTCTGCGCAGTAACCGTTTGAAATCTTAAATGCTTTTATTTTATTAAGTATCATGTCATGATCAATCTTGACTCTTAGCTTTGAAGATAATTGCTCCGCAAGCTGCGCGATATCTAATGTAAAATCACCGTTGTAATTATTTATTTCATTTATTTTATTTTTGAACAGTTCTATAGCTTTCTCTTTATCCATATTTGACATGATATCAATATATATTAGATCAATGTATAATATATCTTTCGTATATGCGTATTCGCTGCGAATACTATTATAAGCGTCATTAAGTGAATCCTTATATCTGGTTGAATCAATATTCTCGCATTGCAATAACTTTAACGCATAGTAGCTATTTACAAAATTTTTACTACTTATATTTAAATTTCTAGCGCTAAACTTGTCCATATTATTTCTAAGATATTCGGTGAAATCTTTATTACCTTTAAAATAAGGCTTTAATAAATAACAATAATATAACTCGAGATAATTTGTACTTATATCAGGCTCTCTTTTAAATATTTTTTTAAGATAGGTATTAGCCATATCTTGGTCATAATAATTATTAATATACTCATTTATTTTTAAATAACCATAAAAAGTCCTGAAAGTAGGCATCAATGCGGCTGCTGTTGAAAATTCAAACTTATTATTATGAGGAAGCTCTTCCACCCATCGGCTAAGATAGGTTTTATATTCTGGGTCATTCTCGAGCAATTCATAAAGGTTCAGCTTTATAACTACCGGTAAATCTATTTGTTTGCTAACGTTCTCGGCGATTCTCTTGACTATTGTTTTTACCTTTGAATTATTAGTTCCAGTCGCTTTACATCCCGCATTAAGCAGAATTAGCGTACTATAGTCTATTGGTTTTTTACTGTTATTGTTTAAATAATCATTAAACTTATTGTTTATTGCGCCTGTATCTTGCCTTATTCCCAGAATATTGTTGATTTGATAGGTCAAGAAAGTATCCATATATTCCTCATCATCTGACAGTTTATCAATTCCATAATTTTTACTTAATATATATTTAATTTTACTATATAATGAATTTTTGTCAATAATTTTTAACTTGTTTATAACTAATCCAACTTTTGAAGTATTATCTAATATGTTAATCCAATTTGAGCTGTTAGCATCTATTTTTTCCATATTATCAAGACAATTAATAATGCTTTTGTATATTTGTTCATTTAAATCGGAATCACTCAATTTATATGTCTCTGCTAATTTCATATACATATAAATTAGATTAGCTATTGTTGTTGCGCTCTCTAAATCACTGCCCGAATCAAGTTGTGCCAAATTATGTATCATATTATCGTGAACTGTCTTGAGATATTCATTCAAATTTTTATCATCTTTCTTTTCAGAAATTATAAGATTTATCAACGTATCATCTAAGGAATATTTATCTGTGAACTCATATAAAATCAAATCTTGGTTATTTGCAAACTTATTTATATATACAGAAATGTTTTTATATTTTTTATTAACAGTACGATCAGCTGGGGAATTGCAGCTAGTAAGCATCAAACATACCAACGGTAATAAAAATATGGCAGTTACTTTTTTCATACAATCACCTAATATATAAATTAGTGAGGGGCTTTGGCTATGAGTTATAGCCAAAGCCCTCTATGTAAACTTTATACTTTAGCAGTTGTTGAGAATGGAACGCCTGCCGCAAAGCCAGATGCCGTATTCTCGCATCCAACATAGAAACATAGTCCTGTTGCGCCTACACGTCCTCTATACCATGCAGTATTGGCACCGTTCGAATTTATCCAATAGCCTGAAGAAGTTTTTGTATAGCCAGATCCGCTAGCAGACGCTGAAACGCGTGAGTAACTAACAGAGACACCTATTCCTATAGGATTAAAATCCCAAGCAGTTTTAATCCATTTTGGCTTTGGATAGGAACTGCTTTTATATTCAGCAGATACTTGAAATAGACCTGTACCATCCAAGTCAGAGATCGTTTGTATCCAGACATTCGAGGTAATAGAACCTTTTAACTGTGGGATTTTATCCGTTTTTGAAGAACTATGTGCACTAACAGTTAATGCCACTGTGCTTAATGAAAGCATGGTCAAAGTTAAAACAGACGCCAAAAATTTTTTACCTTTTCCGAACATTTCATTTCCCTCCTATTTAATATTTGACGACTTTCGCAAGGTGATTTATGACAAGCACCTCCTTTATTATGAATTATTATTATTTAGCGCTAATAATAACCATAATTTATAACAGGCACTGCAAATTCAACTGTATTTTAATGCTTCTTATATATTATTAATTTTCATATTATTTAATAAATTGAAAATTGTTTCCATAATCAATTATACTGATATAAATTTTTATGTCAATAATAATCAGGTAGTTTTTTTAATTATCTGTATTTTATGTCTTAAATTGTATTCTTAGAGTGATAATAAGCAGGGAGGAATCTATATATGAAAGAGTATTTCAGCAACATTCCAAAGGTCAGGTATGAAGGACCTGATTCAAAAAATCCGTTTGCATTCAAGTTTTATAATCCGGAAGAAAAGATTGCCGGCAAGACAATGCGCGAGCAGCTCAAATTCTCTCTTGCTTACTGGCACACGCTCGACGCCGAGGGTACAGATATGTTCGGCCGGGCAACTATGGACAAGAGTTTTGGCGAAACCGATCCTATGGCTATATACAAAAATAAGGCTTACGCCGCGTTTGAACTCATGGACAAGCTCGATATCGACTATTTCTGCTTCCATGACCGAGACATAGCGCCGGAAGGCCCGACCTTATCCGAAACCAATAAAAACCTCGACGAGATTGTCTCTCTTTTGAAAAAACTTATGGCTGAGCACAATAAAAAGCTGCTGTGGGGCACTGCAAATACATTCTCACACCCGCGGTATGTGCATGGTGCGGGAACCAGTTGCAACGCGTCCGTTTTTGCATTTGCCGCGGCACAGATCAAAAAGGCAATTGAGATTACAAAGGAGCTCGACGGCTGCGGTTATGTCTTCTGGGGAGGCCGCGAAGGATATGAGACCCTGCTCAATACCGATATGGAGCTGGAACTCGACAACATGGCAAGGCTGCTGAAGATGGCAGTGGATTATGCACGAAGTATCGGTTTTAAGGGCGAATTCTTTATTGAACCCAAACCGAAAGAGCCGACAAAGCACCAATATGACTACGACGTATCTACTGTTCTCGCTTTCCTGCGCAAATACGGCCTTGATAAGGTGTTCAAGGTCAATATTGAAGCGAACCACGCGACGCTTGCACAGCACACCTTTCAGCATGAGCTGAGGGTTGCCAGAATAAACGGTGTGCTGGGTTCGGTCGACGCAAATCAGGGAGACGTAATGCTGGGCTGGGATACCGACCAATTCCCGACAAACGTTTATGATACGGCCCTTGCTATGTATGAAATCCTTAAAAACGGCGGGCTTCCGAGCGGCGGACTTAACTTTGACTCAAAAAACCGCCGGGGTTCATTTGAGCCCGAGGATATCTTCCACGGGTTTATCGCAGGCATGGACGCATTCGCTTTAGGCTTACGCATAGCAGACAGGATAATCCGTGACGGCAGGTTGGAGCAATTCGTCAAAGACCGGTATAAGAGCTACCAAAGCGGCATTGGCGCAGATATAGTTTCAGGTAGGGCAAAGATTGAGGACCTCGAAAAATATGCCCTTAAGCTTGGGGAGGTTAACGCTATCGGCAGCGGTAGGCAGGAATACCTTGAAGATATTCTGAATTCAATAATGTTCGGAAAATAAACGGCAATACTAAACCGCACAAACCCTTGTTTGTGCGGTTTTACTGTTATGCTTCAATTGATTTATAGTTCCAGTTCTGTCCTGAAACCAAACCCCGCTATACTCGTTAGGCTAAGTAGAAAAAAGAATAATGAAATGATTACGCCAACATTTGCGAGCTTTGTTTTATGTATAATGCTGTCAGAAATTCCTATACAAAATCCGGCAACTGTAATTAAAATGCCAATAATAGGGAACCACAACCCTGCTGCTCCGATAATGCCCAGAATAATACTGGCAATCGCATTAAATTTGCCTTTCAACCGGCTTGTGCTATTCCCAGCCACCATATCCCCCCTCTCATAATTTACCCCTCCGTTTTGTCATCTCATCAATGCATTGTTCGCAACGTTATAGAACCACACATTTAACAGCAAATATCATTGATTTGCATTGAATGTGAGTAATTTACAGCCGATAGTTTATATTTTATACTATATCTTATTAAATTTCCACATTTTTAATAAAAAATATTATTAAATTTTGTTAGTGTTTATAATCGGCTCAGCTCTTTTTTAAGTATATTTGTATAAATTATACATATAATGTTTTTTATAATAAATTATTTTGTTAAACAAAATCTTTTCTGAAGAGATTTAAACCCTATCGTATGGCTTTAATATATTTAAGTTTTGATGAATATAAATGGGTTTACGGCATTATTTCAAGAAATAAAAAAGGCAGCCTTTTCGGCTGCCTTTTTATGCAGTATTATTTTTTATGATAATGCGCTTATGTTATAGTCGCGTTCAAGCCTCTTTGCCAACTGTGCGATTGGGAGGCCAACAACGCCGTAGTAATCGCCGTCGATTGATTCAACAAGGATGCTGCCCTTGCCCTGGATAGCGTAACCTCCTGCTTTATCGAACGGCTCACCGGTTTCTATATAACGGTTTATAAGATCTTCATCAAGCTTCATGAAATTAACTTTAGCCTGAACAAAGAATGTTTCCTGTCTCTCTTTTGAAAGTATTGCGACACCTGTATAGACTCTGTGCAACCTGCCGGAAAGCTGTCTTAAAAGGCTTCTCGCCTGTTCGACATTTTGCGGCTTTCCTACGTTTTTACCGTCTATGCAAACGATTGTATCAGCGCCAATAACAACCTCGTCGTCAGCCTGGGTAAATACAGAATTTGCCTTTAAAAGTGCAAGTTTCATAACAAGGTCAATCGGTGGAAGTTTAATGCGTAAATTTTCATCAACTTTAGGTTCACGAACCTCAACTTGATAACCGGCATTCTCTAAAATAGCTTTTCTGCGCGGTGAGGAAGAAGCAAGTATAATCTTCATAATAAACACTCCATTAAAAAAAATTAAAAATAATATATTAAAATCTGCCTGTGGAGCCAAATCCCGCATCGCTGCGGGCTGTTTTTTTTGTTTTTTCGCCCCACTCAATTTCTAACGAAGGTAATTGCATAATGACCAACTGCGCAAATCTTTCTCCTGGCTCCAATACATAGGGAGTCTTTGAAAGGTTGCAGAGGCCGACTATTATTTCCCCGGTATAATCACTGTCAATCACACCTACGCTGTTTGATAATGTTATGCCATGTTTTGTAGCAAGCCCGCTTCTAGCAAACAAAAATCCAGCGTACTGTGGTCCGGGAAATTCAACTGAAATACCAGTTGGTATGGATACAAGACCACCGGGCTCTATTGTAACTTTTTCAGGAATCGCAGCGTAAAGGTCAAGGCCTGCCGAACCTTCAGTTGCTTTCGTCGGATGTTTTATTGTAACACCCGGATGGTTTACCTCGATTAATTTGATCTTCATAGCTTGTCCCCAAAATTAATTAATCTATATTTTGTCTTTAAATCGCGGTTTTATGTCAATTACCGCGTTAAATACCTTTGTGAAAATACAACCCTCTTGTGAACTCTCCATCTGGTGCAAGTCCCTTTTTACAGCTCTCGATAATATTTTTTACTTGATTTCGGTTTTCAATCGTAAAATACAACTCGAAAAAATCCATGCCTATCTTGTCAAACTCGCTTTTCTTATCGAGGAGCCATAACGGACGCGAATTTAATATTTCTGAAACCCCGTTGTCACAAACTAAAGGAAATTCAGTCTTTGTCCTGTCCTTTATCGAACATTTTCCTTTTGAACAGCCTCTGAAAGACCTTACCGGACAGTTCCTTACCAGCATAAGCGGCAGCCTGCCGTAAATGATAAGCCCCCATGGAATTTGAGCTCGTTTTGATATGTCGATAATACTTTTAATTGGCGTTTCAAAGGACAAGACACTTGAACTGACACCGATTTCTGAAAAAGTATTGATTGCAGCACTATTTGAAATATTAAGTCCAAAATCGCCATGAACATTAAAACCAAGTTGTTTTGCAAGATATACTGCGCCTAAGTTGCCGCAGACGGCATCATTTACCCCCAATTCTCTCGCTAAAGAGAGCTTTTCTGCCGTATGCTTTTCGTCGGAGAATATTGTCCTTGGAATTTCAGCGGCTATTCTCACGCCTTTTTTTATAAGTTCCGCGGCTTTGTCAGTCAAAGTACCGAAAATCGGCATAATGATCATATCAATACCGTCTAAATCTAAATCATTTGGAATCTGCTCTATGCTGCGGAACCTAAGCCTTAATTTTTTAACATCTTTTCTCTTTTTTGTTGAAAATCCTGAGTTAAATGTCTCTATAACGGATTCGTCAAATGGGATTGGTCTGATTGCACTTCTTTTTTCGTAGATTTGGCACAGTACCTCCCTTCTTAGCTTGTTGATTTCAGAAACTGGAACGGAAAGACCCGGCTCAATTGAAATCTTGATATCGGCTGCTTTAAAAGGCGTGCCTCCTGTTTTTAATAACTTGTCCCGAGCCGTTTTCCATTCAATCTCGTGTTTTTGTGCTTTTTCAGGCGGTGAACCTTTAACCTCTGCAGTATTCATATCGCAGTCGCGAGCCTTAAGGCTCACGCTGCTTTTATCTATGTTAAGGTAGAAATCTACCATTATTTTCTGTCTCTCTACACCCTCAAACAATTTACGAAACCTCTTTAGTTGGGGAATCGCCATTTTATAATCTTCATATTGTCTGACACCGAACATATCCTTGTCAATTTTAGAATCAAAATAGCCTGAGGTAAATCCACTTCTTGAAAACGCCACCTTTAATCTGTCTAAATCCTCACCTGAAATCTTCTCGCCGTCTGCTGCCTTTCTGCAGCATGATGTGGCGGCGTAAACATATTCGGGGCTTTTCATTCGCCCCTCTATCTTAGCTGATACTACGCCCAGCTCTGCAAGCTCTGGGATATTATTTATAATTGACAAATCCTTCAGCGAAAGAACATTTTTTGCGCTTCCCACAGAAAACGGCAGTCTGCACGGCTGTGCGCACAATCCGCGGTTTCCGCTGCGACTGCCTCCAAAGAAGGCACTCATGTAACATTGTCCTGATACACTCATACAATGTGCACCATGAACAAACACTTCAAGCTCTATCGGGGAGGATTTTGCAATCCGAGCTATTTCATGGCTTGAAAGCTCTCTCGCAAGCACGACTCTGGAAAATCCCATCTCTGCCAACTGGTTTATTCCTGAAATATTATGCACTGACATCTGAGTGGAAGCATGCAGTTTGACTTCCGGTGCCGCGCGGTGTATCAGTGATGCAAGTCCCACATCCTGCAAAATTAAAGCGTCTATTCCTGACGCACATACATTAGATGCGAGTTTTAGGGCTTCTTTGATTTCATAGTCAAATACTATTGTATTCAGCGCAAAATAGGCTTTTATACCCCTCGCGTGACAATATGAAACTACGTTTTTTATGTCCTCATCCTTAAAATTCTCTGCATTTCTCCTTGCATTGAAACTTGAACCGCTGAAATAAACCGCATCTGCCCCAGCCGCTGCGGCCGCCTTTAAAGAATCCCATGAGCCGGCTGGCGATAAAACCTCTATTTTACTATTCATTTGTTTTTTATTTGCTCCTGAAGTGCCTTGAGTCCATTCATTGTTTTTAGGGCTTTGAGTTCTTTTCTCGCTTCCTCTTCACTTCTTCTTACTTCATCAAGTTCTTTGCGCAATCTTGAAACCTCGTCAAGAGCTTCTTTGATCTGCCCCCTGAGATTATCGGCCGCCTCTTTTTCCTTGGTTGCCTCATCACAGAATTCAAGTGCTGCAAAGATTGACGCAAGCGTCGTCGACATAGTAGGAGAGCTGTCCATCGCTTTTCTTATATATTCGTCCACCCGGTTTCCGGTCTGACGAATATACTCTTCGCTGTCTTCGGAAGCAATAAGTATCTCACAGTCTGCAATTTTTAATTTAACCCTGTTTTTTGCTCCCACAGACTTTCCTCCCTTTTGAAACTTTAAATAGCCGTTTTTTTAATATCTGTTTTTTTTCGCCGACATATGGCAGATTGACAGACATAAAGACGTTTTATTTGAAATAATTCAACAATATAGTTTATTATTCCATAATTGCGAGTTATAATATTTGGCCAAAAGAATAATTACAATTACTATTAATTATAATAAATTCTTTCAAAAAATGAAGTGTTTTAGCCGTATTTATTATAAAATACATCAATTTGCACATTAAAACGACATAATTATACCGCCAATTTATAACTTTGTTCGCAAAAAAATATATATTTTTATGAACACTGTAATTAATATCTGGTTATTAAGGTATAAAGCACTCAATAAGGCAGATAATATGATTGTAAATTCGAAAGGAGGTTAGATAATTTGAAAGCAACTGGTATAGTAAGAAGGATAGATGATTTGGGACGTGTTGTCATTCCGAAGGAGATACGCAGAACCATGCGTATCAGAGAGGGTGACCCGCTTGAAATATATACGGATAACGACGGAGAAGTCATATTTAAAAAATATTCACCTGTAGGTGAGCTTTCTCATTTTGCAAACCAATATGCGGAGGTACTTTCAAAGACGTCGAACTGCCCAGTGCTCATTTCCGACCGCGATGTGATTGTATCTTCTGCCGGAATCTCTCGAAAAGAATCTGTCGAACACCGTATATCTGATGAACTTGAAAAGATACTTGAACAGCGAAAACCATATGTCTACGACGGGAAAAATAAAATTATTGCTGCAGAAGGCATTGATAAACCGGTTTCTGTAGCAATACCAATACTCGCCGCCGGAGACCTTGCGGGCGCAGTTGTACTCCTACAAGGCGAAAACGTCACAATACCAAGCGAGACTGAAATTAAACTCGCCTCAGCTGCCGCGTCTTTCCTTGCTAAACAAATGGAAGAATAATCAAAATTATGCCGGCCGGTTCCATATACGGCCGGTTTTGATTAAGAAATATTTTTCCAAAAACGAAGACGCCTGTTATTATAACACAGATTACATATAATTAAAAGGGTTTTTTAAAATTTTTTTGATTTTTGCTGTTAAAAACTATACCCCGGGACAATGATTGTCCCGGGGTACTATTTTCGGCTATTTGCTTATTGATTTTCTTCTGTAATTTGTTCAGAAGTTTCCTCTGACTCCGTGTCTTCAGCTTCTTCACCGGTGTCCTCATCGTTATTCTGATTGGCTTCTTCATGCGGGGAACGTGCCACAGTTACAACATGCGTGCCTTCATTGATGCGCATTAAGTGGACGCCCTGAGCATAACGCGAATAGATTGGGATTTCGGAAACATTTATGCGGATTATTACGCCGTCAGAGGAAATCAGCATGGCGTCGTCTGTCTCATCCACTATCTTAATGCCCGCTACAGCTCCAGTCTTCTCATTGATGTTGTAGCTGGTAAGGCCCTTGCCGGCGCGGGACTGGGTGTGGTATTCATCAAGGTTGACGCGTTTGCCAAATCCGTTTTCGGTGACGGAAAGCAATGTCGCGCCTTCTCTTACGATCGACATACCCACTACTTCATCGCCCGGCTCGAGTTTTATCGCGCGGACACCGTGAGACGCCCTGCCCATTGCCCTTGCGTCGGTTTCTTTAAAGCGGATAGCGTTGCCGAGGCGCGTACCGACGATAAGCTCAGAGTTGCCGTCCGTCAGCCTTACTCTTACAAGCTCATCGCCTTCGGCCAGCAGAATACCGATTATGCCGCCTTTGCGCGCGGTATGGTATTCTTCCAGCGGAGTGCGCTTTATTATGCCTGATTTAGTAACCATGACAAGGTACTTGTTGTCTTCAAACTTAGGTACCTTTATCATTTCGGTTATCTTTTCATTCTGCGCAATCGGCAGGATGTTAACTATATTGACGCCTTTAGAGTTGCGGGAACCTTCTGGCACTTCATACCCTTTGAGGCGATAGACACGTCCGAGGTTTGTGAAGAACAAAACATAATCGTGAGTCGAACACACAAATAGTTCTTCGACAAAATCTTCCTCACGGCGTGTAAGGCTTGATACGCCTCGGCCGCCACGCCTCTGGCTGTGATATGTGGACGATGGCTGGCGTTTGATATAACCAAAATGGGTAAGCGTCATTACGCAGTCTTCAACAGGTATCAAATCCTCGACGTCAACTTCGCCGCTGATTGATTCAATCTGCGTCCTGCGCTCGTCGCCGTATTTATCGCGGATCTTAATAGCTTCTTCCTTGACGATGGCAAGAATCTTGCCCTCATCTGCGAGGATAGCCTTATATTCTTTGATCTTTTCGAGCAAGTCCGCCAGTTCTTTCTCGATTTTGTCACGCTCAAGTCCTGTCAATTGTCCGAGTCTCATCTGCACAATAGCCTGAGCCTGCACATCATCAAGACCGAACCTCTCTTGAAGAGCTGTTTTGCCTTCAGATATAGACTTTGACTTGCGAAGTATATCTATGACCTCATCGATAAAATCAAGCGCAATTTTTAATCCTTCTAAGATATGTGCCCGCTCTTCAGCTTTTTTGAGGTCATACTTGGTACGCCTTGCCACAACCTGCTCCTGGAAACGGATATACTCCTGAAGCATATCTTTAAGCGGCAGGTATTTCGGCACGCCGTTTACAAGACAGAGCATTATTACAGGAACAGTCTCCTGAAGCTGGCTGTAGCTATAAAGCTGATTCAATATAACCTGCGGGTTTGCGTCGCGCTTGAGTTCAATAACGATTCTAAGACCGTCGCGGTCGGACTCATCACGCAGGTCGGATATGCCGTCTATACGCTTTTCCTTGTGAAGGTTAGCAATACCCTCCAGCAGGCGGGACTTGTTGACCATGTATGGAATCTCAGTGACAACAATGCGGAAACGGCCGTTCTTTTCTTCTTCAATTTCCGCCTTTGCGCGGAGCGTAAGCCTTCCACGCCCCTTTGCATAGGCTTCGCGGATGCCGGCACGTCCCATTATAATGCCGCCCGTCGGGAAATCCGGGCCCTTGATGCAGCCCATCAGCTCATCAAGCGTCGCGTCTGGGTTGTCAATAAGCAGCAGCATGCCGTTTATTACTTCAGTGAGGTTATGCGGCGGGATATTTGTCGCCATGCCGACGGCTATACCAGAGCTTCCGTTGACAAGCAGGTTCGGAAAACGGGACGGAAGAACTGAAGGCTCCTTGAGCCTGTCGTCAAAGTTTGGCACAAAGTCGACAGTCTCTTTGTCTATGTCTGAGAGCATTTCCAGAGAAATTTTCGACATACGCGCTTCGGTATATCGGTAGGCGGCAGGAGGGTCGCCATCGATCGAACCGAAGTTTCCATGACCGTCAACAAGCGGATAGCGCAGCGAAAAATCCTGAGCCAGACGCACGAGAGCGTCATAAACCGACGCGTCGCCGTGAGGATGATATCGGCCGAGCACGTCGCCGACCGCCGTTGCGCATTTGCGATACGGCTTGTCCGGCATGAGGTTATCCTCGAACATTGTATAGAGAATACGCCTATGAACCGGTTTTAATCCATCGCGTACGTCAGGAAGTGCCCTTGACGCAATAACTGACATTGAATAGTCAAGAAATGATTTTTTCATTTCTTTTTCTATGTCAACCGGTATAAGCTTTTGTCCGTCAAAATCCATTTAGTGGTACTCCTTTTCTGGCTTATATATCAAGGTTCTGAACGTACTTTGCATTTTTCTCAATAAATTCACGCCTTGGTTCGACCTTATCGCCCATAAGTATAGTGAAGATCTCATCCGCTGCCGCGGCGTCTTCCATTTCAACCCTAAGGATTGTGCGGTTCTTCGGATTCATTGTTGTCTCCCAAAGCTGCTCTGGGTCCATCTCGCCAAGACCTTTATAGCGCTGTATCTCAGCGTTTCCGCCAAGCTCCGCGATGTATTTGTCCCTCTCTGCATCGGAAAAGGCATAGCGCACTTCCTTGCCTTTGGTCAGCTTATAGAGAGGCGGCTGAGCTATATAGATATGTCCATTCTCAATCAGCGGGCGCATAAAGCGGAAAAAGAATGTAAGCATAAGCGTACGTATATGTGAACCGTCAACATCGGCATCGGCCATGATAATAACCTTGCCGTAACGGAGTTTTGTTATATCGAAATCCTCACCCAGCCCTGTACCGAGCGCGGTGACGACCGGCATCAGCTTTTCGTTGGTGTATACCTTGTCGAGCCTTGCCTTTTCAACATTCAGCATCTTGCCCCACAGCGGCAGTATAGCCTGGAAACGCCTGTCTCTGCCGCCTTTCGCTGAGCCTCCTGCGGAGTCACCCTCGACAATATAGATTTCTGTATTGGCTGGGTCTCGGTCAGTGCAGTCGGCGAGCTTGCCCGGAAGCGAGGCCGATTCGAGAGCTGATTTTCTTCTCGTAAGGTCTCTTGCGCGGCGGGCAGCTTCTCTTGCCCTTGCCGCAGTCATTGCTTTATCAAAGATAGCCCTTGCGACAGAAGGATTTTCCTCAAAGAAAGTCATCAGTTTGTCATAAACCATGCTGTCCATGAGGCTTCTGACCTCGGAGTTGCCGAGCTTCGCTTTTGTCTGGCCTTCAAACTGGGCTTCACGGAGCTTAACGCTGATAATTGCAGTAAGACCTTCCCTGACATCGTCACCGGTCAGCTTCTTGTCGTCATCTTTTATTAATCCTGCTTTTTTGCCATAATCGTTGAATACGCGGGTCAGCGCCGTTTTAAATCCAGTTTCATGGGTTCCGCCGTCGTTAGTATGAATGTTGTTGGCAAACGAATAGATTGATTCGTTATAGCTGTCGTTATACTGCATGGCGACTTCCGCGAAAGTATCGCCGTCAGAGCCAGAAAAATAAATAACCTCCGGGTGAATTACTTCAAGAGCGCGCCTTTTGTGAATATACTCTACAAAATGGCGGATGCCGCCCTCATACACCATTACTTCGCGGCGGACGTTTTCTTCTCTATGGTCCTCAAGGGTTATGTGAAGTCCGGCGTTCAAAAATGCTTGTTCGCGCAATCTGGAAAGCAATATATCGTAGTCAAATACTGTATCCTCAAAGATTTCGGCGTCCGGTTTAAAGGTTACCCTTGTGCCTGTTTTATCGGTTTCGCCTTTTATAGTAAGATCAGTTACGGCTTTGCCGCGTTCATAGCGCTGGGTATAAATCTTTCCGTCGGATAATACCTCAACCTCCAGCCATTCGGACAGCGCATTTACAACTGAGGCACCGACGCCATGAAGGCCGCCGGAAACCTTGTATCCGCCGCCGCCGAATTTACCGCCGGCGTGAAGGATTGTGAATACAACAGTTACCGCCGGGATTCCCATTTTTGGATGTATATCTACCGGAATACCGCGGCCGTCGTCTGTAACCCGTATGATATTGTCAGGAAGTATCTCGACCAGGATATGTTTACAGTAGCCGGCAAGAGCCTCGTCTATTGAGTTGTCAACAATTTCATATACCAGGTGATGCAGTCCGTGGGAACTTGTCGAGCCGATATACATGCCCGGACGCTTTCTTACCGCCTCAAGGCCTTCAAGGACTTGTATCTGGCTGGCGTTATAGTCAGCGTCGGTCATGCTCGATTCCATTCCTTCTGCCTGTGCAATTTGTTCTTTATATTTATCCATTTTTCCCCTCCGGAGTTTGTCAGCTTTAGTGCCATTTATTAAAAACAAATATCCTCGGTTAGACCGAATATTGTTTTGAACTTTTTTCACCAATAAATCTGGAAAAAGCCACTAAATCAGTAGTTCCTTAGATAAAAGGTCCGATGAAGATGCCGTTTCAAGCCTTTTTTTAAGTGTTGACGAGGATATTTGGGATATATAAACAATTGTATTTTTGTCGTATTTGTTTCTTTTTAATCTTTTGCGGCAAACTATAAATGACTTCGGAAGTTCGTCAGAAACGCTTATTATTTCCTTGTTGGGCGACGGTTTTAGGTACTCTTTTGCAAGCTTTGAAGTACTTGCAGTTTCAATATCGAAAATACCTATTATGTCTTCAAACCTAACTATTACGTCGTTTCCGATATGCAGATACATGAATACCTCCAAAGCAATTGTTTCACATTATTTGAACGCGCGGATTAAATCTATTTTCGCCTTTCAACCACGCCGTTTTTTACCTCAAAAGAAGCGCCTCCGCTTAATGCTTCAAGCCCTGACGGGTCACAGCAGGTTATAAAAACCTGAAAACCGCCGATGTTGTTGAGTATGTAGTTTTGGCGGTTCCGGTCAAGCTCCGACATGACGTCGTCCAACAGCAGTACCGGAGGTTCACCGATCGTTTCTTTCAAAACTGCTGCTTCTGCCAACTTCAGCGCCAATACGGCAGAGCGCTGCTGGCCCTGAGAGCTGTAAAGGCGCGAGTCGACGCCGCCTATGCTGATCTTTATGTCATCCCTATGGGGACCTATACGGGTAAGCCCCGCCTCTAAATCGCCTGAGAGCCCGTTTTTCAATGCCATTTCAAGGGAAGCCCGGATTTTTGCCAACGCGTCCTTTTGGTCTGAAACATCCGTCGGGTATGAATTGCTCGGCGATTCATAGTCAAGTTCCAGCTTTTCATCGGTTTTTGAAGCAATGCCTTGGTAGACAGCCGAAGCTTTGTCTTTCAGGCGTGAAAGATAGCGCAGCCTTGCAAAAACTATCGCCGCGCCGGCGGAAGCGAGTCTTGAGTCCCAGACAGGGAGGGTATCCAGAAGCTCGCTGTGGGCGGGTATATCTTTTAAAAGCGCATTGCGCTGTTTTAAGAGGTTTTTATATTCATTCAAAACCGCTGCATGCCGCGGCCAGATTTCTGTAATAGCGCAGTCGATGAATTTCCTTCTGTGCTGAGGGCCGGATTTCAAAAGAACGAGGTGGTCCGGTGAAAATACAACCGCACAGAACTGGCCTGAAAAAGAGGAAAAACCCTGCATCTTAATTCCGTTAAGCATAAACTGTTTTGCATCGGCGGTTAGTGTGGCAGACGCAGTGTTTTCAAGATTGCGGGCGAAAAAATCGAGGGAAATGGAGGTAATTTTTTCGCCAAACCTGATAAACTCGGTGTCTTTGGAGCCCCGAAAGCTCCTGGCGCCGGTGAAAAGCCAGATGGCTTCAATAAGATTTGTTTTGCCTTGTGCATTATCGCCGTAAAGCACATTGACACCGTCATGCGGCTCAAAGTTTAAAGTCTTGAAATTCCTGAAGTTTGAGCAGGTAAGGCGTTTTACTATCATTGAGATATAACCTCGATAACAACACCGTTATAGCTTACAGTATCGCCGGCCCTGATTTTTTTGCCTCGCAAAAGGCATGGTGCGCCATTGACCATAACACTGCCGGACGCAACGGCCGTTTTTGCCTCGCCGCCCGTCATTGTCAAACCTGCAAATTTCAGCAGCTGGTCAAGCTTTATATACTCAGTATTTATTTTTATTTTTTTAGTTTCAGGCATCAGTTTTTAACCTCACTGGCAGGACGAGAAAGATGAAATTCTCCCCGTCTATTGGATAAATACGCATCGGGGAAAGAGGGCCATTCAAAAATACCCTTATTTCGTCGCACTCAGCAGCTTTGAGCGCGTCAAGCAGATAGCGGTTGTTAAAGCCCATTTCCACAGTGTCTCCCGTAAGGGTAGCGGGTATTTCGTCATAAACCTTGCCCGACGGGGTAGAGCATGTAACCTTGATGATGTCTTTGTCAAAAACGCAGCGTACAGGTGATTTGAGCCTGTCAGAAATAAGAAGAGAGGCTCTTTCTATACTATCTGTAAAATTGCGGACATTTATTCTGATTTCAGTGGAAGAAGCGTTGACAATAACGCTGCGGTAATCCAGAAAATCTCCTTCGAGAAGCCTTGAAATGATAGTGTAACCATTTATTTCAAAAAGAATATGTTTGCGGCCGATGCACATGTTTATGTTTTCATCGCTTTCAGGAGACAGCATTTTTAGGATCTCGGACAACGTTTTGCCCGGGACTACGAATTTTGCTGTCAATGAATTGTTTATTTTTTCCGTCCTTACGGCGAGGCGGAAACCATCGACTGAAACAATTCTTATTTGGTTTTCTGAAAGCTCAAAGAGTGAGCCGGTATGAACAGGCTTTGTATCATCCGTTGAAATGCAGAAAATGGTTTGCCTTATCATGCTGGCCAGGATGTTTTGAGGAATGGAAAATTTTTCACATTCAGTGAGAACAGGTGTTTCCGGGAATTCACTCGCTGGAATTCCAAGAATAGTAAATTCAGAAGCACCGCTTGTCACAGTTGTGAGAAGTTTATCGTCAACCGATATGTCAACATAATCGGTGGGAAGTTTTCTGAGTATTTCTGAAAACAGCTTTGCGTTCAGAACGACGTCTCCCGGTTCAGTAACATTAGCGTCAAGGGTTGTCGTCATGCCAATTTCAAGGTCATTGGACGTGAGGGTTATCTTGTTGTCGGCGGCTTTGATAAGAATACCTTCAAGAGCAGGTATTGTCGTTTTAGTGGAGACTGCCCTTTGTATAACACTGACAGCGTCCGAAAAGTTCTTTTTGCCGCATGAGAATTTCATCTAATTACACGTCCTTTCTATAAAGAAAAAGAAATAAAAAATATTAAAAAGTAGTAGTTATAGAGGCTGTGGATTTGTTGAAAGAGTGATGAAAAACCGTTTTGCTTCAATGCTTTGAAGGTGTTTTTTATGTGTTGAGAGGGTGTCAAATCTATAAAAGTTATTGACAAAGGATTCACACTGGCTGTTGACAAAGTTAAAAAGTGTTAAGTTGAAGTTGATAAAAAGTAAATAAATCTGTTGAAATGAAAATTTTGAGAAAGGTGGGTTGTTAAGAATGTTAAAAGGTGTGTTGTTGAAAAGTCTTAACTAGCTTGAATATTTTTAATAATGTCCTCAATTGTAGCCTTAAGGCGGGCATTAGATTTCATATCTTTTTCAACTTTCTGAATGGCGTAAACAACAGTTGCGTGGTCACGGTGACCGAATTCATCGCCGATATTGGTTGTGGAAAGCTGTGTTATCTCACGCACTATGTACATAGCGATCTGCCTTGCCGAAGAGATATTGCCGGAGCGCATTTTGCCCCTGATGTCGGCCGGAGATACGTTGTAGGTTCTCGCAACCTCGTCTATGATGCGCTGAACCGTTACAGGAACCGGCTGATTGTCATTCAGGATGTCTTTAATAGCCTCCTGAGCTGTAGCCACTGAGGGGGCAAGGCCGTTTAAAAGGTTATAGGCCTTAATTTTCTTGACAGCGCCCTCGAGCTGGCGGATATTGTTTTTGAGCCTGTTGGCTATAAATTCAGATACCTCGTCCGGCAGTTTTATGCCGAGAAGCTCCGCTTTACGCTTTATAATGGCGAGCCTTGTTTCAAAATCAGGCGGCTGAACGTCCGCGAGCAGTCCCCATTCGAAGCGGGTCCTCAGTCTGTCCTCGAGGGTTTGAATTTCCTTTGGAGGACGGTCCGAGGTAAGGACAATTTGTTTGTGAGCTTCATAAAGTGAGTTAAAGGTGTGGAAGAATTCCTCCTGTGTAGACTCTTTACCAGCTACGAACTGGATATCGTCTACAAGGAGTACGCTGGACTGGCGGTATTTGTTGCGAAACTGCATCTGATTGTTCTGACGAATGGATTCAACCAGTTCGTTTGTAAAATCCTCGCCGTTAATATAAACAATATTCATTTCAGGGTGATTCTTTTTAATCTCATGCTGGATGGCGTGGAGCAAGTGGGTTTTTCCTAGGCCTGAGCCGCCGTAAATAAACAGCGGGTTATAGGCCTTGGCGGGGTTTGACGCAACAGCAAGGGACGCAGCATGAGCAAATTTATTGGAACTGCCTACTATGAACGTGTCAAAGGTATATTCATACTCAGCATCTGCATACGTCTGTTCAATATCTTTGCTGCTGGGCTGGCCGGGCTTACTAACAGCGTCAGGCTTGTCCTCTTCGGTGAGAATGGTTATTTTCACAGGAAAACCAAGAGTCTCTTTAAAACCGTCTTTAAGATAATCCAAATAACGGCTCATAATAATTTGCCGCTGAAAGTCTGAACGGACAAATAATATAGCCTCGTCATTTTTTAATTCCATCGGTTCTATGGAATTTATCCAAGTATTCATTGCAGTATTGCTTATAAGTTTTGAACAATAACTGCAAACGCCCGACCATACTTCCGAAAAGGACTGCAT